>JBOFUD010000341.1:0-1564 GCA_051652385.1 Flavobacterium sp. | reverse complement strand
TTATTGATACGATAATAGGATTCTACTTCGTATTGTATGCCTTTAAAGACGGTAGCAAACGCAAATCGTTCGGCATAGCTTAGCCTTCCAATAAGCGATCCCCATTTTTGGTCATTAATGTATTCCAGATGAACCAAATGCCAAGGGCCAATTTTATCTCGGTTAATGAAGGTATAATTATAGTTTATCCCAATTCTACTATTTTTGTTTTCTTGAATGATTTGATTTAATTGTTCGACAGTTTTCGTGTCATTTGGAAATGCGAGGAGTATTTTTTTTAAGCATGCTTTCTCGTTTTCTTTCAATCCGAGTAAGTTGTAAATTTCTGCTTCTTTTTGATAATAGAGGATCGATTTTGGGTAAATAAAAATTGCTTTTTGTGCAGTTGCTAGCGCTTCATCGTATTTTTTTTCAGTAATATCTAAGTTGATTAAGTACAAAAATGCTTCTTCGTATTTTGGATTTTTATCCAAGATCATTTTGTAGTAATAGCGAGCGCTATCTGTTCGTTGTATGAATTCATAATTTCTTCCGAGTTGTAATTGAAAATCTAAGTACTCAGGTGCTATTTTTTTTCCGAGCAAGCATTTTTCTATCGTTTTTTGGTGATTTTTTGAATTTTTCATATCGGCAATAATGGACACAAGTAAACTATCAGAATTGATTTTTTGGGCACAAAGAGACGTTACACCGAGAAGGAGCATACAGCTGAAAACACAACGAATATTTAAATAGTAGTATTTCAAATTTTTCAATTTTGTTTAGGATGATCGTAGCCTTTTCGTATCATAACACCCCATTTTTGTTCATTTTGATTAAAGAAATCCCAATAGCCCTTTAGGGAAGTATAAATGGTTAATGGATGATAGGCAACAGGTTCAATTATTGCCATCCCTATTAAGATCAGTAGTTCTTTATAATTGGCATAACTTTTATAAAGGGCTTCATCGATCAAAATACACACTAACGTGATAAGTAAGTAGCCTAAGTACACAAAAGCACTTACAATAAGTAAAAATTCAAAATTAATAAAGCCCCAAAAATAACTTGCTATTAGCATGATAATGCCTATAAATTCAATGATAGGAACCATAAATTCAAATGCAAAAAAGAATGGTAGGGTAACAAAGGCCGTTCTACCATACTTCTTATTGTAAAACATTTTTCGATGAAGATAAAGGGTTTGTACCAATCCTCTCGCCCAACGCACTCGTTGCCTGATAAAAACAGTTCTGGTCTCGGGTACTTCTGTCCAGCACAACGATTCAGGGATATATTTGATCAAAAAGCGTTCCTTTTTTAGGTGCATGTACTGTCTCATGCGTGTGATTAATTCCATGTCCTCACCAAGGGATTTATGCCAGTACCCTCCTACTGCTATGACTGTTTCTTTGTCAAACATTCCCAATCCTCCCGAAACGAGCAGCAAGCCATTGATTTGGCTCCACGCCATTCTCCCGAAAATGAAGGAACGAACGTACTCTAACTCTTGAAATCTAGGATACCATTTTTGCGGAAAATGGACTTTAACTAGCAAACCGTCTTTTATCTGGCAAGAATTGGA
>JBOFUD010000340.1:0-5154 GCA_051652385.1 Flavobacterium sp. | reverse complement strand
ACATCATGTGTATCGCCATGTTGCACCGGTATTTTTTTGAAGTTTTTACCTCCATCAGAAGATTTCCAAGCGTCTACATTCAACACAATCAAGCTGTCTTCATTTTTTGGATCGGCTTGCAAATTCATATAATACCATGGGCGTTGCCATAAGTTTTTGTCTTCGTTGATGAGTTGCCAGTGTTCTCCTGCATCATCAGAGCGGTACAGTCCTCCTTTGTCGTTTTCTACTAAAGCATATAAACGGTTGGAGTTTACGGGAGAAACGGCGATTCCAATTTTGCCCAAAAGTCCCACGGGCATTCCTGGTTTGGCACTTAAATTGGTCCATGTATCGCCACCATCGGTTGATTTGAATAGGCCAGATTCGCTTCCACCAGACGACATCGAATGTCCGTTTCGGTAGGCTTCCCAAAGCGTGGCATAGATCACTCTTGGATTGTTTGTATCGATGCGTACGACCATTCCACCTGTTTTATCATTTTTGGATAAAACCAATTTCCAGTTTTTTCCACCATCGGTACTGCGATAAATGCCGCGTTCCGAATTGGGTTGAAACGGGTTGCCCATGGCCGCCACAAAAACAATATCGGAATTACTGGGATGCACCTCAATGTTACCGATAGCGTCTGCTTTGTCTAGACCAATTTTGCTCCAGTTTTTACCGGCATTTACAGATTTGTACATGCCATCTCCAAACGAGATGTTGGAACGCATATCGGCTTCACCCATGCCCACATACACTACGTTATTGTCTGATGGCGCTACCGTAATCGCACCTACTGAGGAGGATTTAAAAATACTATCCGAAACAGAGAGCCATTCGTTTCCGCCATCGATGGTTTTCCAAACGCCGCCTCCAGTGGCTCCAAAGTAATAGGTTAGGGGCTGATCGGCATGACCCGCCACGGCTAAAGAGCGCCCCGCTCGAAACGGACCAATGTTACGCCATTTTAATCCATTGAAGTAAGTAGTGTTGCCAGAAGAAATGGCTGTTTTGTCTTTTTTCTTAGCAGTATTTTGTGCTTCTATTGAAAGAACGGGAAGTAAACAAATGCTTAAAAGCAAAGCACTTAAGCAACGGATTCTTTTTTGGTTTTCCATAAATTTATTTGATTTTGAACGTAATAGTTTCTAAAATTAAATAAATTCTTTCTTTTATTGTGTTTTCTTTATGGATTTTTGAAATTTTGGCTCAACCACCCAATAATATCATTGTTCGTGCTACGCACGCAACGAAACCCTAGCTGTTGGTAGTAATTATTTTTCTTCTTTTTGGATTAAATGATCAATTTATATTTCCAATTTCGGTAAGTGATTGATTAAGATTGACCAAATATTCTCGTCAGAAACATTATCATAAGCATGAATTACATGATTTCTGAGACTAATAATTGCTTTTGCATTTGATATTTTCTTAAGAAAAGAATTATCTCGAGTAATGATTCGGTTGATTGCTTCACCTATAATTTCAAGATTTCTTTCAATAGCCCTCTTACGCATTAAGTTGTTACGGTATTTGAAAAAATCTTTGTCTTCATTATTGAAGAATTCGTTTATTTCATCAATGGACATTTTTATATCAAACAACCATTTAAGAATCCTTTCATCCATAAATTAGTTCTTTTGAGTTGTCGATTGATTTAATTAAGATTGGATTTTTTAAAGTCTGTTCTTCAATTAAGTCAACTTCTCTACCAAATAAAGACTCTAGTTTTTCTTTGAAGTTTATGTAATTATCAAAATATTTTGAAAGTTCAATTTGCTTAAACTTAACTAATAAATCAACATCGCTTTTTTCGTTAAAGCTGGAATTGAGGGAGGAACCGAATACATACATTTTTTCCACGTTGTATAGTACACAAAGGTTTTTTAAGTTATCTATATTGTTGTCAATAATCCCCATATCACAAATTTAAACAAAAAATCTTTTTAAAATTGATTCGTCGATTAATTACCGGCAACTCCTCAATTGTCTCGAGTTTATTACTGCTTAAATTGTGCTTCGAATTTTTTAAATCGGCGATCCAGATCTTCAAGTAGTTGATCTTTTACTGTAGACTCTTCGATAAAGCTAAATCGGATGCTGTTGTACACATATTCCTTGATGTTTTTATAGCTTACTTGTGGGTATCTTTTGGCCAAAAGCACATATTGTTCGGTGAGATTGGTTCGTAATATTCCCGCATCGTCGGTGCTAATGACGATGGGCACGCCAAATTCTTGGTACAAACTAAACGGATGACGATTCTCTTTCACTTTCAGAATAAACTCGTTACTGGTCAAATTGATTTCTATCGCAATTTTGTTTTTGGCCATATATCGCAAGAGTTCGTAGTTGTTTTTTTCGTAAGCTAAATCTACTCCATGGCCAATTCTATTGGCGCCTGCGGTGTACACGGCCGAGTTGATGTGCCACGTTAGTTCCTCCGGTTGTACGAGTCCAAGGGTTAATTCTCCGGCATGCATGCTGTATCTCACCTTCGGAAATTTGGCATGGCAGTATTTATACATGAGCATGTGCAGTTCGTAATCTTGCATCGCCGTTGCGCCATCCTCGGGCGATACGATATTTACCCCATCAATCAGATCACTTTTATCCGCAGAAATGAAAGCGATGACGAGATTTTTAAACAAAGCTACCGGCTCCATAAAACGCAGGACAAAATTTTGGTAACGCATGGTAAATTGTGCATCATCAATCTTGAGATCGTTATGCATTTTGGCAACAAAATTGGTATTGAAATTGGCAGCGTATTTGGCGGCGTCTTTTTTGATAAAAGTAGCAAACAATTCATCTAGTGCTTTGAAAACAGCTTTTTCGTCTTTTTTTGCGACCAAGCCCCGCAGTTCATTGTTCTTAGAAGTCAAATCCCCCGTATCTATATCACACGGAATTGTTGATAATTGCGTTTCGATATAACTTACATTTTCTTTTAAGGCTCTATTTTTTAACTCCAATAAACCTTGTTCAAAAGTTCCTGTAATAGTAGCTTGAAATTTTCCAAACGAATCAAAAAATTGTTTATCCGAAGGGTAACTAACCCCGTTATAATCCTTAACCGACCAATTTTCGATCATTTTTTGTTGATAGAAGGGGAGTGTGCCGTCTTTTTTGATTTTTTCAAACGACTCCCAAGTTCCTTCTTGACCTTGTTGAGGTTGTACTTCTAGACTTTCAAGGTTGAGGTAAAAGTTGTTTTTTATCGCATACGCTACTAAAGGTTCGGCATATACTGACCCAGAATAATGGTGGTGTACATCACCTCCTTTAGGCATTTGAGAAAAGAAAGCCGTGAGTTGGACTTCATTGTTTCGGATTTTCTCAAAATAAGAATCAAGAGTTTGTGCGGTTCCAAATGCGGTACTTAGTAGCACTAAAAAGAGCGAAATTTTTTTCATACTTTTTATGGTTTAGTAGATTTGGGGTGCAAAAATAGTCAAAAAATCACGAAATAGCACTATTCAGTTACAAAACCCCAAAAATCAACAGTATGGCAAAGAGAATCAAAAATAAAGCCACCAACATTTGAATAGTATTTAAGGTAACTTTTCCCAGCAAGCGATTGCCCCAAAAGGAGCCAATAAAGGCTGATAATGTAGCGCACATAATTAAAGTAAAATCGATTTCATTAGTATCTGAGGGCACATTTTTTGCATAAACTCCTATTCTTGAGAGGTCGATAAAAGTACCTATCACTACACCTGTTGCTATGAAGGATTCTTTGCTCAAGCCGGCACGAATCAAAAAAGCAGATCGCATGGCGCCTTGCATTCCGGATAATCCGCCAAAAAAACCACTAATCGCTCCACCCAAGGGCATGTATCGTTTGTCGAAAGTAAGTTTTGACCAAGATGGGATCACGTCAAAAAAAGCAAAAAATAAAAGGATCAGTCCGATTCCTACTTTTACCGGAAGAATATAAAAAGTTTCTCCTACAAAAGTATAACTCGCCAAGGCTTGCAAATGACTCATGGCCGAAAGAGTATAGGCACCCACTATTGCAAACAACACCGCTGGAATGCCAAAGTAAATCAAGGCGATAATACTAGCATTTTTCCCTAATAAAATCACTTTAAAAACATTGTTTAAAAGGTGCACAATAGCAGTCAAAAAAATGGCCATCTCTATCGGGAAAAAAAAGCCGAAAAAAGGAAACAACAAGGTACCTAGACCAAATCCTGAGTATAAGGTCAATCCTGAGCCCAATAGCGCAACGATACAAATAAGAAAATAGTCCATAAAAAAACTAAAATTACAGGTCAAAAATACAAATTTTAGTATTTGTATAACTAGAAGTGATAAAACTATTGTACAAATCAATTTTTACACTCCCAATTTCAAATTTCAAATTGTATTTTTGAACAAAGAAAATCCGTACATGAAAATTGTTATATCCCCAGCCAAGTCCCTAAATTTCGAGAAAGAATTACCCGTTGCTACTTTTACACAACCTGTTTTTTTGGCGCAATCCAAAAAAGTACAATCCGAGTTACAACTTAAAAACCCCAACGAACTAGCCGCCCTCATGTCTATTTCAGATAAATTAGCGCAGCTCAATTGGCAACGCAACCAAGACTGGAAAACCCCTTTCAGTCCGGCCAATGCCCGACCCGCCGTGTATGCCTTCGATGGCGATGTTTACGCGGGTCTCGACGCTTATACCTTAACCGAAGCACAAATGGACTTGTTGCAAGATCGCTTGCGCATCCTTTCGGGCTTGTACGGCTTGCTCAAACCCTTAGACCTCATACAGCCTTATCGCTTAGAAATGGGTACAAAAATGCCCGTTGGCGAACACAAAAATTTATACCAATTCTGGAAAACCACCCTTACCCAAGCCTTAAACAAAGAACTCCAAAAAGACGAATTGTTTGTCAATTTGGCCAGCAACGAATACTTTTCGGCCCTAGAAACCAAAGCGCTCCAAGTGCCCGTCATTACCCCAGAATTCAAAGACTACAAAGACGGCAAACTCAAAATAATTAGTTTTTTTGCCAAAAAAGCCCGCGGAAGCATGCTGCGCTACATCATCGACACCCAAGCCGAGACCCTCGATGACCTCAAAGGTTTCAACCGCGACGGGTATGCCTTCGATGCCAATTTATCTCAAGGCAACCAACTCGTTTTTACCCGAT
This sequence comes from Flavobacterium sp., assembly GCA_051652385.1. Classification (GTDB taxonomy): domain Bacteria; phylum Bacteroidota; class Bacteroidia; order Flavobacteriales; family Flavobacteriaceae; genus Flavobacterium. The sequence goes on along the minus strand of JBOFUD010000340.1, from coordinate 16 downwards.
AACCTATCTTTTAAAA
>JBOFUD010000339.1:0-6308 GCA_051652385.1 Flavobacterium sp. | reverse complement strand
CAGTTTCATCATGGCCACTTCCTAAAATAGGAGCGATAACTAGTCCGATCAAACAAGTCAATTTGATTAAAATATTCATAGAAGGTCCAGAGGTGTCTTTGAAAGGATCGCCAACAGTGTCTCCAGTCACTGCTGCTTTGTGTGCATCGGAACCTTTGTAAGTCATTTCGCCGTTAATCAAAACACCTGCTTCGAATGATTTTTTGGCGTTGTCCCAAGCGCCACCGGCATTGTTTTGGAACACTGCCCAAAGCACCCCAGAAACAGTTACACCTGCCATATAACCACCTAACATCTCAGCAATTAATTGATTGTTGTCTGCGTACACTAACTTGCCAAGTAAAACAATGGCAATTGGGAAGCCAATGGTTAAAATCCCCGGTAACATCATTTCGCGTAACGCTGCTTTTGTAGAAATTTCTACGCACTTTCCGTATTCTGGTTTTCCAGTTCCTTCCATAATTCCTGGAATTTCTTTAAACTGACGACGTACTTCATACACCATATCCATGGCTGCTTTACCAACCGAATTCATCGCCAAAGCTGAGAAAACCACAGGAATCATTCCACCCACAAATAACATCGCCAAAACAGGCGCTTTAAAAATGTTTATTCCGTCAATTCCTGTAAAAGTTACATAAGCGGCAAACAAAGCCAATGAAGTTAAGGCAGCAGAGGCAATAGCAAATCCTTTTCCTGTTGCTGCTGTTGTATTTCCTACAGAATCCAAAATATCGGTTCTGGTACGTACTTCTTTAGGCAATTCACTCATTTCGGCAATTCCACCTGCATTGTCTGAGATAGGTCCAAATGCATCAATAGCCAATTGCATAGCGGTAGTCGCCATCATGGCCGATGCAGCTAGAGCTACGCCATAAAATCCTGCTAAAGCATAAGTAGACCAGATAGCAGCGGCAAATAACAATACTGTTGGGAACGTTGAAATCATTCCTGTTGCTAAACCAGCAATTACATTGGTTCCTGCTCCAGTTGATGACTTTTGCACAATTGCCATTACCGGTTTTGTACCTAATCCGGTATAATATTCTGTTACGGATGAAATAGCTCCACCAACAAATAATCCGATTAAGGAGGCATAAAAAACTCTCATGGAAGAAATATCTTGAATTCCTTCGCCAAAGAATGACATTTGCATGGTTTCTGGCAACATCATATCAATTAAGAAATAACAGGCCACCGCAGTTAGAGCGATAGAAACCCAGTTTCCGATGTTTAAGGCTTTTTGAACTTGTGCTTCTTTGGCATCGTCGCTTGAAATTTTAACTAGCATTGTACCAATAATAGAGAATATAATTCCAAAACCAGCAATCGCCATTGGTAATAAAATAGGGCCAATTCCGCCAAAAGCGTCATCTATTTTTCCGCCCATATCTTTAATGACATAGTTTCCTAATACCATGGCAGCGAGAACAGTCGCCACATACGAACCAAATAAATCGGCACCCATGCCAGCAACATCTCCTACATTATCTCCAACGTTATCAGCAATAGTTGCAGGGTTTCTTGGATCATCTTCAGGAATCCCGGCTTCAACTTTACCTACTAAATCCGCTCCAACATCGGCCGCTTTGGTATAAATTCCGCCACCTACACGGGCAAACAAAGCGATAGACTCAGCACCTAAAGAAAATCCAGCTAAGGTTTCTAATACGATGGTCATGTCTTCTGTAGAAGTCCATTCGCCATTCATGAATATTCTGAAGAAAATAATAAAAAAACCAGTTAGCCCCAAAACAGCTAAACCGGCTACACCTAATCCCATTACAGTACCTCCACCGAACGACACTTTCAAGGCTTGTGGTAAACTGGTACGAGCGGCTTGCGTTGTTCTTACATTGGTTTTTGTGGCGATTTTCATGCCCATATTTCCTGCCAAAGCAGAGAAAAAAGCTCCAAATATAAAGGCAATTACAATTAGTAAATGTGTTTTTACACCCGGCAAAAAAGTGATTCCTGCCAGAACTACACTTGCAATTAAAACAAAAATGGCTAGTAATCTATATTCTGCTTTTAAGAAGGCCAAGGCTCCTTCATAAATATAATCTGATATTTCTTTCATTTTTCCGTCTCCCGCGTCTTGCTTGAGTACCCAAGCTCGTTTTGCGAACATGAACATAAGTCCAATAATTGCCATAATAATTGGCACATAAATCATAAATGTATTCATAAATAAAATGGTTAATTGGTTAATTTTTTAAACTCATTACCAACGAATTTAAGCAAAAAAAAGCAACACACATTGCTGCGTGTTGCTTTTTTTGTAAAAAACAGTCGGTAAAATTATTTTATGCTAAATAATCCTTCTGGTTTATTTTCAATATCATCAAAGCGTTTGGTGCATTCTTTAATGATGGCATACGCTTCGTTTACATCTCCCCATCCACCTACATCTACTTTTTTATTTTCTAAATCTTTGTAAACTTGGAAAAAATGCTCAATTTCCTTCAGTAAGTGAGGATTTATATCGGATAAGTTTTCTAGGGAATTCCAGATAGGATCTGAAACTGGCACACAAATTACTTTTTCATCTGGTCCTTTGTCATCGGCCATGTGGAATACTCCGATTGGTTTTACTTCCATCACGCAACCCGGAAAAGTTGGTTCGTTTACTAAAACCAAAACATCCAATGGATCACCATCCAACGCCAAGGTCTCGGGTATAAAACCGTAATCGGCTGGGTACATCATTGAGGAGAACAACATTCTGTCGAAACGCATCCTTTTGATGGCAAAATCGTACTCGTATTTGTTTCTACTTCCTCTTGGTATTTCGATTAAAACGTCGAATGTTTTTATTTTATCTGCAGTCATTTTTTATTGAGTCTTTGCTTTTATTATTTTTTTGCAAAAGTAGCTAAACCTATTAGTTATGCAAGGAAAAAATAAAGATATCTATGTTTATCTTTTGTTTTTTTTATGGATTGTAGGTAACCTTTCGGTTGCGGGTACACAAATAATGGTGCCATAGTAAATAGGTAGCAAAGGACCGGTAGGGCGCCCAGGATTGAGCTAAAAATTCCATTTCTTGTTTTTCGTGTATCTCGAATAATTCTTTCATGGTATTGACCACGGCTATATCTCCCAGAGGTAATAAGTCGGGATCTTGTAGGGAGAACATCAAATAGATATCAATGGTCCAATTGCCAATTCCTTTAATTTTGATGAGTTTTTGGCGCACTTCATCGGGAGTGAGCGCTTTTAACTCTTCTAAAATCAATGTTCCTGATAAGATGGCGACACTCAAGGCTTTGATGTAGGTTGTTTTTTGTCGGCTTATGCCTGCCGTTCTGAATTGTTCGTCGCTTAGATTAGAACAATTATGAGGGGTAATCGTTGAAACGGCCGTTTTTAATTTTAAAAAGGCAGCTTTTGCCGAGTCGATCGAAACTTGCTGTTCCAGAATGAGCAATACTAAAGTTTCGAAACCTTCGGGTCGCGTTGGAATAGTGGGCAACCCGTAAGTGTCGATGATCGTTTTAAAAACGGGTTCTGTGAGGCTAAGCAATGAAAACGGTTCTTTCATGTTCGGGTGTTTTTTAGCCCAGATGGAAGCGGCATCCTCTAGTGGCGGGGTTCGACACTAGAGATATAGCGTACAGCTGGATTGGCTTCTAGAAATTAAAACCGAAAGTGCCTTTGACTGTGAAATTTTGAGCTCCTGGAAGATCACGATAATTGCCACGCCATCCAAAATCGATTCGGAATACTTTGAAAATATTGCCAATTCCCGCACTGTATTCCCAATAGATGTTTTCAGGGGCGAGGTAAGGAATACCTGTGGCGTTGATGGCTCTGTTGGCATCAGAAATGGTGCCGTAAACGCCTTTTATACCAATCACTTCTCGCCAATTGAGTTTTCGCATAAAGGGAATTCTGGCAAATAACCGGCCTTGAAAATTATGATTCCATTGTAAGGTAACATATTGATCGGTTACGAATTCGTAAAAATTAAGATTATTGAAGGTATTTTCGATGCTAAAATACGTTTGATTTCCGGGAATTACGCTCATTAATCCCAGCGGAATGGTGCCAAAGGTTTTTCCGGCTTCTAGAATCAAATTGGTTCTTCCAAGTGGGCCGATTACGAAGGGTTGTTTATAATACAATTGTATTTTGTCATACCTAAAATTACTGTTGAAAACGCCTTTAAATCCATGGCTGTAATTGATGAAAATTCGACTATACGGATTGTCTATGATGTCGCGTTCTACCCCAAATCCTATAGTTTGGCGATTGGGTGTGTATTCGATTTGAAAGTTGACTTCAGATTGTTTGAGGTCGCTTTTTATTGCTCCCGTCGGATTGCTTGAAGAGGGCAGAGAGGTGTAATAATCTAGGCTAAAAACGGGTGAAGCAGAAACCAATGTGCGGTACGAGAGACCCGTTTGAAAAGTCCAGTTTTTGACGGGTTCTATTTCGAATGAAAAACTGCTCAAGTTGATGTTGGTTAGTTTTCCATTATTTCCGGTGGTGAATAAAGCCGATGAAGCAAAACTTCGTCCCAGAATATCGTTGGTGGTGGTTAAACTTGCTCCAATTTGTTCCACATCCCGGCGATTACCAGCTGAAAGGATAATTCTGTTTTTTTTGTCGACCATCCATTTTCCAGAAAAGCCGTATTTGAATTTATTGTCATCAAAACCGTACGCAGTAAAACCTTGTAAACGCCAAGTGTCATTAGGACCAAAATACGTTCGACCTCCCAATCGCAAGCGCACACCTTCTACATCATTGAAGCCAAAAGTCGAGTAAACGCTGCCAAAATCGAAGTTATTAAATTCGACATAACCACTTCCTAGGATAGAAACTAAACTGTAGAGTTGTTTGAATTTTTTGACGGTTTGTAACGTGTCTAGCATTTTGTAAATACCTTTTTCGTCTTTAGAGAGTTTTTCAAACCGATTTTCGTTCCAGTATTCTTCGGATCGATTGTAAACTTCGTTGTCTATAAAATTGACTTCTTCTCGGTAAAAATTAGTTGGTTTGGGTTGGTTAAAAATGTGATTTCGGTAATACGAAGTTCGCTTGCCGTACACCCCTTTGGATTTTTCTTTTTTATTTAAAGCGAAATCCGACATCAAATAATCTTTTGTTAGTAGAAAAACGGAGTCGTTCATGACCTCAAATTCTTGTTCGATGTAAATGTCTTTTACCCAGTTGATATTGGCACTTTTGGTAACGGCCATATTAATTTTCTTGATGGCAAAAGTCGTGTCGTTGACCCAAAAATCGCCTTTGAAGGTCAGTTCGTTTTTTCGTCTTGGGTAGAAAATAATATTAAAACACCATTTATCATCGATAAAGGCACTGTCTTTCAAAACGTAATTGTAAACGTCTATTCCTGTTTTTGATAACGGACTTGTAAAGCTTTTGTCAAAAAAAGTAAGGTGGTTGTCATAAATATCATAACTAGCATACAAGTCTTTGATAAATGCCAAAATCTGCTGGTTGCCATTAAATCCAGAGGTTTTGTTGGCTTTATTGATTTCTTTTGTTTTTTTGATGCCATTGTCTCCGTAAACATCATATAGTGCCTCGTTGATGAAGATAGGAAGATAAGTTTTTCCTGTGATTTTTGAAGTGTCCACTTGGTTAAAAATAAACTCCATGCCTTTGAAGATTTTATTTTTCATGAAGGAACTGTCGATGGTGTTCATATCAAATTCAACTTTTTCGTATTTTTCCATTTGATATTGATCGAATAGATTGAGTCCGTTTTTGCGTTTTCGTTCCCATATTTTACGTAAGATGTCCAAAGCAGGGTTGCTTTTTTTAGATGTTTTTCCAGTGAAGATGACCACTTCATTCAATTCTTGCATTTCCTTCAGTACAATCTTGAAGTTGTAGTTTATAGCCTTTTCTAAGGTGACTTCCTTGTCCGAAAATCCTGCTGAACTAACTACAAGTAAGATGTACTCTTTGGGAGATTCGAGGTAAAATCGTCCATCTTCATTGGTGACTATACCGGTATTCGAGTTTTTGAAAACTACATTGGCATATGGAATCGGTTGGTTCGATTTGTCGACCACGATTCCGCTAACTTTGGTTTGTGCCATGAGTGCATTGGTTCCTGCAAGTGCAATCCAAAACAAGAAAAAAAGAAATTTTTTCATAATAAAAAAAGGCTTCAACGCAATTAATTCGTTGAAGCCTCAAATATAATAATTACAAAGCAAGAAGTGTAGAAAACGACTGTATAAGTCTGTTAAAATTCCTTTTAGCTGCTTTTTGTTATTTTTTGTAGAGTACTTTTTTTACAGCTTTGATTACATCCTCAGCATTTGGTA
>JBOFUD010000338.1:0-7738 GCA_051652385.1 Flavobacterium sp. | reverse complement strand
ATGAAATACTACCCTCAGACGGTTTGTTGTTAAGCCATTTCTGTTATTCAGCGCAGGCACAACTTATAGACACCGATTCCTATTGCATACTTAAAGTAGGTTGCTCGACCGAATTGACCTTCCCACTTTAATTGATAAGCTGAAAATCGGCCTGAAGGGTTTGCGCTGAATTCCCACCAACAAATACTTTAAAATCGCCTGTTTCGGCTTCCCATTTATTATTAGCAGTATAAAATTCAAGCATCTTTTCGTCTATTTCGAAGGTAACTATTTTGGATTCATTAGGCTGCAATTTAATCATTTCAAATCCCTTAAGCTCTTTAACAGGACGAGTTATGCTAGCAAATAAATCGTGAATATATAATTGAACCACTTCTTTTCCGGTAACTTTTCCGGAATTGGTCACGGTGACAGAAACTTCAATTTTACCATTAGTTTTAAAAGATGGAGACGATAATTTTAAATCCGAATAATCAAATTTAGCATAGCTTAAGCCATATCCAAAGGGATAAAGTGGTGCATTCTCTTCGTCAATAAAATGCGACCAAAATACTGTTCCCGGGTCTAAAGCATAGGGTCTTCCTGTATTTTTATAATTGTAATAAATTGGCACCTGTCCCACATTTCTTGGAAAAGTCATGGGTAATTTTCCGCTTGGATTATGATCTCCGTACACTACTTGTGCCACCGCATTACCGCTTTGCGCTCCCAATTGCCAAGCCTCCACAATGGCTGGAATGTTCTTATCTGCCCACGGAATTGCCAATGGACGACCATTTTGCAGCACTAAAACAACATTTTTGTTAACCGCAAAAATTGCTTCAAGCAACTCTTGTTGTACACCGGGCAAACCAATATCAACTCTACTGCGCGCTTCGCCGGATTGCATTCCGTGCTCGCCTAAAACCATTACTACCACATCTGCTTGCTTCGCTGCTTCAATTGCTTGCTGAAACCCACTTTTGTCAGTAGTATTAATTTTAGCTTCTAAATGAAACTTAGTCTCTTCCGTGACTACATCGGCACCTTTGGTAAACGTTAGCTCGTTTCCTTTATAAGCTTGTAAACCTTCTAATACAGAAACGGCTGAATTCTCGTCGGCTGCCAATCGCCAATTTCCAAGCGGGCTCGTTTTATCAGATGCCAATGCTCCGATTAAAGCAATTTTTTGTCCCGATTTTTTCAAAGGCAAAAGTTCCTTGTCATTTTTTAGCAGTACAATTGATTTTTTGGCCATTTCCAAAACCGTTTGTTGAAATTCAGGTTTACCAACGGTTGCGGCTTCATGCGCTTCGTCACAATATTTATAAGGATTATCGAACAACCCTAATAAATATTTAGTTCGTAAAATTCTTTTCACGGCATCGTCAATCGTGCTTTCTTTTACTTTTCCTTCTCTAACAAGCTGCGCTAAATGATCTACATAAGCGTATGATTCCATGTCCATATCACACCCTGCATTAATTGCAAATTCAGCTGCTTGTTTTAAATCTTTGGCATAACCGTGAAGTTGCATTTCAAGTATGGAGCCCCAATCGGAGATAACAAAACCTTGATAATTCCAATCGCCTTTTAAAATTTTTCGTTGCAAATAGGCATTTCCAGTCGCAGGAATTCCGTTCAGCTCGTTAAAAGAGTTCATAATCGACAACACACCTGCATCGACTGCAGCTTTAAAAGGAGGAAGTACAATATTGTGTAACGTTGATTCTCCAATATCGACGGTGTTATAATCCCTCCCTGATTCTGCAAAAGCATAGCCAGCAAAATGTTTGGCACAAGCCAAAATGTTTTTATTCGAGCTAAAATCGCCCTGAAAACCTTCAACTCTTGCTTTTGCAATCAAACTCCCCAGATACGGATCCTCTCCAGCTCCTTCCATGACACGGCCCCATCTTGCATCTCTTCCCACATCCACCATAGGGGCAAAAGTCCAATTGATACCTACCGCACCTGCTTCCTCCGCCGCCATTGCAGCTGATTCTTTAATTGCTTTTAAATCCCAACTTGCGGCTTCAGCCAAAGGAATTGGACTAATGGTTTTGTAGCCATGAATCACGTCAAAACCAAACAGCAGGGGGATTCCTAAGCGAGTTTCTTCGACTGCAATTTTTTGCAAGGCTCGCACATCTTTAACACCTTTTACATTTAGCATCGAACCTACATAGCCTTTTTTTAAATCTTCGTACTTTTTTGCCGATTTACCTTCCTGAGGTTTGGGACCAGTAACCTCCCAAAATCCGTTGTATTGATTTAGTTGCCCTATTTTTTCCTCAAGGGTCATCTTTTTCAATAAAGTTGACACTTTTTTGTCAAGGCTTACCGCGGTATACTTTGTTTTATTTTGGGCACAAACGGTACTAATTTGTACCGTCAAAATCGCTATTGCCACAAGCATCTGCTTCTTCATATTTTTTATCATTAAATTACACATTTATTCAACTCGTCAATTAAAAAATGAAAATACCTCTAAATTAAATCATTCCTCACAATTTTTTATTAAAATTAACTTTTAGACTTAGCTCTTTGTACGAATGCAAAAAACAATACTAGTCAAATAGTATTGTTTTTTGATGTCTATTTTACACGAAAAAGCTTATAATAATTAAACGATACTACGTAAATGCGCTCACAATTTGGATGCAATTCATCTCTCTATAAATTATTAAAAGGAGCCTTACTTTAGTAACGCCTTCTTTTTATCTAATTCCTCTTTAATTTCATGTGCTCTGGCTTCGGTTAAATCATAATCCCTCATTACCCACATAGCAATTAAAGTTCCCATGATAGGCACGCCTGAAAAGAAAATTCTTAGTCCCGTAACGGCACCTTCTGGCTGCGTAATAGCACCGGCTTCAAAAGCTACTGCCGACATAATTACACCGGTTAGCAATCCTGCGATGGCAAAACCAAATTTAACCATCCACCAGTAAATGGCTCCAAAAACACCTTCTCTTCTTTTACCTGATGTTAACTCATCCATATCACAAACATCTGCAGTCATGGACATCATCATGGTGAATAAACTACCTATTCCAAATGAAAAGAAAGGCAATGCGAATATAAACATGTAAGGTTTCCCGGGAATAAAGAGAAACCAAAGCATAATGTAACCAATAATTGAAATTCCTTGACAAATTAGGAAAGTAGTCTTTTTTTCTAGTTTACTTGACATCCATGAAACAATAGGGATTACAATAAAAGTAGTAGATAACGCGCCTAAACACCCAAAAAGTGTCGGCCAAATGCCAGAAGCGGCCGTGTCTCCATTAAACAAATAATAGACCACAATAAAAAAAGTAAAACTTGCAACGGTGTTAAAGGCATTAAAAATAAAAAAAGTTGCGATGCAAAGTTTTCTAAAAGGTATGTTTACAAAAGCTTCCTTAAAATTTGTGCCAATTTCTTTTAAACTTCCACCAATTGTTTTGAAGGTTAAGGGCTCTAAAGTTTCGTCAAATTTGGTAGATCTACTTTTGATAAAAACAGCCGGAACCATGGCTAAAATCATAAAAATTACCCCTACCCAAATCGCTAACGTTCTAGTAGCTGTATCGGCATTTGGAAACCATGAAGGGTCATACATAACCACCCAAAACCAAGGAGCAATAACCCAAGCCCATTGACCTATCCACTGTGATATTGCCATAATACTGGTTCGCTCATGAAAATCATCACTCATTTCGTATCCCATGGCAACAAAAGGAACGCTAAAAATAGAGAGTCCGAGATGAAAGATGAGCGACCATATTAGAAAAAAGGTAAAGTTATACATCACACTATCTTCCCTATATAATTGCCACATGATCATGAATGAAACGCCCATGATTAAAGAACCGATAAAAACATACTGTCTTCGTCTTCCCCAAACCGATTTGGTATTATCTGAAACGAAGCCCATGATAGGATCAAAAAAAGCATCTACAATTCTGGGAACAAAAAACAAGATACCCCACATCCAAGAGGGCATGCCTAAATTTTCTACTAAAACTACCATAAATATACCAAGAGCCGCCGGGAACATTTGATTGGCCAACATACCCAATCCAAAGGCAATTTTTTGGCCCATGGGTATTTTTTTCGTGAGACTTGAATGACTATTTTTCATGTTAATTTTGTTTAAAACACAATTAAAAGGGATGTAATCGCTATTTGAAGCAAAAAACAAACCCATTGTATCTCTCTTTATTTATAAATTTATTGAATCGATACAGGGGTTTTTACATCCTTCCACAGCAATTCTTCATTTCCTTGATAGGTTTTTGTAATGGGCTTTCCATCACGGGTTAAATGGTTAAAAACCCCTTTGTCGACCAAATGCCAGAGTGCAAATTTAGCTTGACTGTTTTTATTAATTAATCCAAAATGATTTTCGGAACCTAAGGGATTTACACTGTCTTTCCATTGTTCATCAAAAGCTTCAAAGTAAAAAAGAGAAATTCCAACTTTATTGGTCCAATCTCGCATCAATTTATGATAAACTGCTGCTTTGTACTCATCGGTCGCTTTGGAACCAGTTGCCCCATAGAATTCGTTCGAAACCGATGCCCAGCCTGTTTCACCAATATGAATCGGTTTATGGATCCCCACAGATTGCATATACTCCTGAACTTGGGTGTATTGATTTATGGCATAATCACGTGCACGCAACATGGCTTTGTCAATTTTTTCCTTTTCAGAGAGGGAAGCTTCCTCTTTTAAAACGCCCCAAAATTTTGGATTATAGTGCGTATCATGCATAGGATAAGTATGCACTGAAATATAATCAACTGCCTTCATCAATTGAGTTAAATCTTCTACATGGTAAGCTGCATCACCACCGCCCCAGGAAGCAAAATTATCCGAACTCGTAATCCAAACATCTTTAGGAAGTTTTCCGTTTTTCTTTACATCTTGCAAGTAATTCACCCATTTTAGAATAACCGAGGGCTCTACATAATAACTTGCAGCCCATTTTACCATGGCTTCGTTTCCAACAGCAATGATTTTAATAATATCAGGATATTCATTAGCTAAACGAACGGCCTCGGCAATTTCAGCAGGATTTCGGTCACTATCTTCGTTACGAATAAGCGCTTTATCTGTCCATGAATTTTTACAATCGATCCAAGCGCCTAGCATGACATACATTTCAAAATCGGCATTTTCTTTCTTCAGTAATCGAATGGCTTTCAAAAGATGGGCGGTTTCTGCATAATGCACATTATAGGTTCTTAGTACCTTAATATCCATCGCGGCAAGTATTCTCAAATCCTCCACAATTTGCGCTACTGTTGGGACCTTTTCACGAGAATTTGTTCTGTATCCACCATAGCAGATCGCTTGATACTCCGGTTTTCCAAGGATATCTGCTGCAGAAATTTCGTTAACAACCGAATTTTTGCTACCTGCTGTCTTTGAAATAGTAGCACAACTAGTACATGCAAAAACCATGAAGCAAAAGTACCTTAGTTTAAATTTATTCATGTTATAAAAAATTTAAACTAACCGTGATCAAAGTAACATTTCCAGTACGTTGAAATATTTTTTGACTCCAATCCTTCCCTAGTGACAAAGAATCAATACGCACGGTTTTCCCCTCTTGATTTTTAACTTCGATGTGATTACTATCGGCTAATTGATAAATTACAGGTACTTGACAAACCGTAAATGCTAGACTTCCTTTGGCTAATGAAAGTGTAAATGGATGCCTATTTAAATCGTAGAAGGTTACTGTTTCTGGTGCTTGCAAAAATTGATTTTTATCTAAAAACGTTGGGTTAAAAGATAAAACACCTGCGCGAATGTGCAGCCCAAGTTCGCCTTTTCTAGTCAAAATATCTTCTTTCACTTGACCTGTCATTCCAGGTTGTTGTGCTCCTCTATGTGCAGGAGTATGAGAATACGGATCGGTAGTGAAAGCACCGTACAATTTTGATGTTTTATGTACGCCAATACCATCTTTTACGGCAGAATAATGAACACTCAATGCCTTTACAAGGGAATCCTCTGCCTGTTCTTCGGTCGCTTTTTGCAACACCTCTTGAACGGACAAATGCAATTTTGAGATCATGTGCCAAAAAGTAGACCCTAAACCTTCATATCCGAAAAAGGTTCCAGATCTTCCTGTAAAAGCTTTGTGATTAAAAACTTCTTCAAAAATTTGAAGAATCAAAGGTAATTCTTCTGTGACAAGCGCATGGTATGTATTGCTTTTTTGAAGTTGCATCAGGGCCGCTTTCACGTCATTAGCATTATTGAAATTGCCATTAAAATGATAGATTCCGTTGATGTCTTGATTAATCACGGTGCCATTACCCTCTTCAATTAATTGAGTCAATAAAGTTGATTTAGCCACACTTGTAGCGGGAATACAATTTTTTTCTAAAAATTTTGGCAATTCTTTATTTGGATACAAAATATAAGTGTTTTGATCGGCACGATACAAGTCACTTTTGCGCAAGGCATCAATCGTATGCAAAGCAGCTTGAGGATCTAAATATCCGGAACTCAAAACGGCCACTTGTCCCTCCAGCATTTCGCTCAAGTATGAAATAGCGACACCTTCTTTCTCAACCGACATCAAATTGTAGGCATGATATAAATTGTCTTGTCTTTTGTTGGCTGCAATAGTATGATCTAAGAAACGCACAGTAACCCCAGAAAAATCTTTCAATTCAGCAATTGTAATCGTTTGTTTCTGACCAGAAAATCCATGCGCATAAATATGCAAACGATAATTAGAAGCTGCTTCTCCCAACAAATCGAGGATTTCTTTTCGTTTTTGATTGTTAATTGGGCCAGTAAGTACCGCTTCATGATCAGTAAAACATTCTGAAACTCCATTAAAAAAATGAAGCAATTCATTGGAAATTTTGACACTTTCGTGATTGTAGCTAGCAAGCATTTTATCGAACGCTGTCATAAAACGACGCAAGTAATAGAGTGTGACCATCGAAACGCCATTTCCAACCAAAGCATTGTTGGCATCGTTCCATTCTGGGCGCTGCGTATTCATCCAAATTCCGCCTTCAGGAATAAAATTGGACAATTTGGCCAATACAGTTGCAAGGATTTTTTCAATGAAATTTACGTGATAAATTTCTTTTTTTGGAGTAAACATCAAGGCGCCATCAGCCCCCAACTGTGCTTTTCGTTCTTGAATGGTTTTTTCCCAAGCATGACTGTAATCAATAGTGTCTTTTGGATTGTTAAGAATATCTTGATACGGTTTTATAGTATAAGGAACAGCAGCGTAAACAAAACAATTTTTATCGAAATACTCCTGTATTTTTCCAGGATGAAATTTTTCGATACATTCCAAAAACTTCAATAAATAGATAATTTGGTGATCGCCCCAATAACCTATGTAAGACCATGGATTATCTGCTTCAATAGCTTCCCAATCGAAACCACTTTTGGTAACACGGTAAGGATTGTAGCCGTCAAAAGTGGAGGCATTCAAAAATTTATGAATCATTCCCTCAATAAAATTAGGATAAGCATACGCTAAAGCCTCCCAATTTTGAAATATGTCTCTCCAATTTCCTTCGTAATCTAATACTTTAGAACCATCAATTTCATTACGAGTATTGATCGAAAATTTGTTCCAAGGACGGCTAGGGTCTCCGTGACGACGGCTAAATTTTAGTGGCAAATATTCGGTACAAAGACGAACTAAATCTTGGTCTTCTTGTTTTTGAATATTTTGCAACAAATCAATATAAGTGAATTTAGTAGCTAGTGCATCAAAAAAAGT
>JBOFUD010000337.1:0-17800 GCA_051652385.1 Flavobacterium sp. | reverse complement strand
ACGATGGCTAATCGATTCTCCAAATTACTTTTTAAATTGCTTTGAAGGCTCTTAAAGTGGATATTTTTTTGATCTCTGAAAAGTGTATAATACTGGTCAAATTTGTTTTTAAGCGGAAAATGATATTCAAAAGTTTCGTTTGTGTCTGTGTTTTCAGCAATAAATTCCTCTTTTTTCTCTTCTAAGAGATGATGGTATTTGGCTAAGAATGATTTTTTGATTTCTTCTACATGCACTTTAATCGACATGACTTTTTCTGAAGAAACTAGTTTTTGTAATTCGTCAACCAATGAATTCATGTCCATTGCCTCATAGTCCTGTAGCGGAATGTCATGACGGCCTTTTAGGGTTTCATCTTCACTTTCCTCAGCATTACTGCTTTCAATGGCATCAAGAATTGTCTGATTTTTGTGCACGGATTCAATTGGAGCAGCTATTTCATTTCTACTTTCGTCATTTGTAGTCTCTGCAGGTAATGCTTGATTTGCTGTTTCTTCTTTCTGGCTTCCGTCTGAAACTTTCAGGTTATCTTGCTTTTCTTCTAACATTTTTAAAATGTTTAAGGTTAATTTTTATAATTCCGAAAGGTAGTAAAGGATAACTGAATAGCAAAATTTTTCCGTGCTATATAGTAGTTTTCCTTTAAAAAAGCTTTTAAATTTGTTTATACCAGTAGTATGGTTTAGAATAAAATAATCATTCCAAGTTCAAAACCATAATTGTACAATTTTTTATTTCCAAAGCCTGCACTTGGATGGATGTAAAACAAGGCATCGGGAGTTAATTTTCTTCCAAATTCTACAAAGCTGCTATTTTGAAATCCTTTTCTACTATCGTTGTAACGAAAAGATGCATTGGCACTAACCCAGCTTTTTGAAAATGAGTATAAAATCGTGTTCTCAAAGGCGATTATTCTAACCTTTGCTCTTTTGTCCGAGCCTGCAAAGCTGTGTTGGTATTCTACATCCGAAATCAAAATAATTTTTTTGTTTTTATCCAAAAACCTACCATAAAAAATAGAGGGTGCAATGATCCATTTTCCCTGCCCAAATGAGGAATTTACAGCTGAATTTGTAGTTAGTTTTAGTCGTGTAGCAATTCCTGATTTTTTGGTAACTAATGGGAGGTAAGAGGTTGCAAAACTTAGGTCGCCAAGTCCTGATTTGTTTGAAGAATTGGTGTTTGTGGATACAAGTGGGGCATCTAAGCGAACAGTCCATGCTCTGCTGCCAATAGGCTTTACAATTCGAAATGCGGTGGTATTGAAGGAGCCATTTTTGGTGTCTAAATACTCGTTAAATAAAATAATGGTTTCTTTGAAATAATTAAATCTAGCTTCTGAAAAAGGATTTTTACCTTCTCTTATTTCTCGTTTGTCTTGTGCTTGTATGGAAGTTACCGACAAGAGGGTTAAAGCTAGGGGCATCAAAAGATTACTCATAAAAATCAATTTCATATGAGCTAATTTAAGTAATCTATCTGATAATTAATTGGTTACTGGTATTTTTTTTGGTGATTATCTATTATTCAAGGAACAAAAGCGCGTTTCGATCGCTTTTGATGTTTTGTCGTTGGGCGAAATCGTATTATTTACTCCAAATCTGCCAGGCCTTTTCGGCTTGTAAAATTAACATTTCATGACCATTTTTGGTGACTGCATGATTTTTTTTTGCTTTGATAAGAAAAACGGTTTCAGCAGGATTGTATATTAAATCATAAGCGATATGTTTTTTAGTAAAAAAATTATACGGTATATCAGGGAAATGTTCTGTATTTGGACTTGTTCCTAATGGAGTTGTGTTGATGACGATTGTGTGATTTTCAAATATGGTGGCATTGAGTACATCATAGCGAATGGTTTTATCTTTAGTTTCTCTTGAAACAAAGGTGTACAAAATACCCAATTCTTCCAATGCAAAGGCAACTGCTTTTGCGGCTCCACCGGTACCTAAAATTAGTGCCTTGGTATGATGCGGTTTCAATAGCTTTTTTAGTGATTTTTTAAAGCCATAATAATCCGTATTATATCCTTTCAATTTTCCTTTTTTAGTAAATTTGATGGTGTTGACTGCACCGATTTTTGTAGCTTTTTTAGATAATTTATCCAAAAAGGGGAGTATCGCTTCTTTGTAAGGAATAGTGACATTCAAGCCTTTCAAATCAGGATTATTTTTTATTAATTCGGTGAAAAAATTGACATCTTGAATGTCAAAATTTTCATAAGTACAGCCCTCGAAAGGTGGATTTTTAAATTTTTCTGTGAAGTGCCCCTTTGAGAATGAATAGCTAATATTACGTCCGAGTAGCCCAAAACGCATCTTTAAAGAATCAATCATTAGTGTTGTTTATTTTTGGATATATAATTTTGAACCATTTTACGACTCCAAACTACTGGAAATAATTCTTCGATTAGTATGTGGTTTTCAAAATTAAGGCGTAAAGCGTTTCCTAGATGTAATTTTCCTTTTATTTCATTTTGTATCATGAAATAGAGCCCTCCCAATCGGTATTCGATTTCGTTTTCTTCTGGAAAATATTCAGCTGCCTGAAGTAATGTTTGTATTGACGTTTCAAATTCACCCAAAAATTGCAAAATATCTACCCAAAACAACCATGTATCCAATTGGTAATCTCCATATTCTACTGCTTTTCGATAACCAAATTCAGCTTCTTCAAAAAAGTTCATATGTTTGTTTATAGTAGCATAGCGCTTCCAATACAGTCTATTTTGATTGTCTATTGCTAACGCTTTATTGACAAAAAACAGCGCTTTTTGATAGTTTTTTTGGCGGGAATAAAAGTCTGTAATAGCAATCCATCCTTTGTCAAGTAGTGGATCTTCATGGACTGTTTGGTTAAAGAATTTTAAAGCCAATGCTTTGTTTCCTAATTTTTCATGGCATTTTCCAATGCGGAGCAAGGCATAAGAGGTGGCATCATCAAGCTCTATAGTTCGAGTGTAACTATCGATTGCTTCTTCGTATTTTTTTAAACGTTCGAGTGCTTTTGCTTTTTCCATAAAAGCACCCAGAAATTCCTCATCAATAAGCGTTGCATACTCAAAAGCGCGAATCGCATTTTCGTATTCTTTTACGCCATAATGCAGGCGACCGACTTGGTGCCACGCTATTTCGCTGTAAGGATTTTTATCGATGTATTGATTCAGAAAGGCGATTGCTTCATGGTTTTGATCTAAAAATTCAAAGCAATACACTACATTGTACAATGCTGATTGATCTTCAATATCTTCTTCTAAACACTGAATGAAATTTTGCTTTGCCAACTCTAAATTGTCCATAAACAAATATTCCATTCCGATTAAATTGTAAACATCGGCAAAATCATCGGTAAATTTTAAAGCAATTTTTAGCTGTTCTACTGCTTTTTCGTGTTGGTCTCTTTTGGACCATATATTAGCCTTCTGAATGAATATCTCTTCATTGGTTGGCTCAATGGCATATAGTTCGTTGAGCATTTTTTCGGCAAGATCTAATTTATCATCATAGACTAACATCTCGATCTGAACCAGTTTTAATCCGGTTGATCTAGGGTGCTGGTCTAAGGCTAATTTTAGAGCTTTTTTGGCCAAATTTGCTTTTCCCATATCTAAATAATGAAGAATGATTTCTTCAAATTCCTCGGAGTCAAAAAACAACACTTTGTTAGTTTTTAACATCGACTCAAATTTGGATAGCGATAAGCTATAATCTTCTTCTTCGTTGCTTAATTGCATACTTGTATTTTTTTCTGGTTTGCCTTCTTTAAATGTAGGCAACCTTGCTGTTATGGTGTAATCTTTTCAGAATTGTTGTCAACAATTTAATTAACAGAACAACTGCTGTTGGTGTTGCGACGATTTTTTATTGTCACATCAATTTATCCTCTGCTTTAAAATGGTTTCGCCCTAAAATCGACTCACTTTTCGATGGCAATCTCATCCATTGCTTCAAGAATAATGGCGCAACCTTCTCGTATTTCTTCTTCTGAAATAGTTAAAGGTGGTGTGATCCGAATGGCGCAACCTTCAAAAAGCAACCAAAAAAGGATTAATCCTTTATCTTGGCACTTGAAAATGACTTTGTTAGTTATTTCAGGATGTTCCGTCATAGCGGCAAGCATTAATCCTTTGCCTCTTATATCTGTAATCAAAGGATGTACCAAAAGGCTTCGGAATAATTTTTCTTTCTCAAGTGCTGCTGGCATTAAATTAGTTTCAGTAATTTCTTGCAGGGTTGCTAAACTTGCTGCCGCAATGACAGGGTGGCCACCAAAAGTAGTGATATGTCCTAGTTTGGGATCATGCGTTAATAAATCCATCATTTCGGGGGCTGCCGTAAAAGCGCCAACGGGCATTCCGCCTCCCATTCCTTTTCCCATCACTACAATATCGGGAACCACATCATAGTTTTGAAATCCAAATAATGTGCCAGTTCTGCCAAATCCAGGTTGGATCTCGTCTACAATCATCATGGCGCCAACTTCGGTACAGCGCGCCCTAACCTTTTTTAGAAAGTCATTTTCGGGTTGAATGAATCCTGCACCGCCTTGAATAGTTTCAAGAATAAATCCCGCTGTTTTGGTGGTTATTTTTTTTAAATCAGCCTCGTTATTAAAGGTTATAAAGTCTACATCTGGAAGTAGTGGTCGAAAAGCACGCTTGCGTTCTTCAAATCCCATGACGCTCATTGAGCCCATAGTATTGCCATGATAGGCGTTATGGCATGAAATAAGTTGACTTCTTCCGGTAGTTCTTCGGGCTAATTTTAAGGCACCTTCAATGGCTTCTGTGCCCGAATTGACCAGATAGGTCTTTTTTAAGGGCTCCGGTAAGTGTTCGGCTAATAATTT
Source organism: Flavobacterium sp. (assembly GCA_051652385.1). GTDB lineage: Bacteria > Bacteroidota > Bacteroidia > Flavobacteriales > Flavobacteriaceae > Flavobacterium. The sequence continues at coordinate 12,952 of JBOFUD010000337.1, read as the reverse complement.
GCAAAACGCTACCGAGGGACTTTGAGAATATTCACCATAAACCATGACGTGCGAGTATTTGTCTAGTTGGTTTTTGATGGCATCATTCACTCGCTTATTTTGATGTCCCAGAGTACAAGCGGACACACCGGCAACAAAATCTAAATATTTTTTAGCATTGGTGTCGTATATATAGGAGCCAATGGCATGCGACACTTCCATTCCTAGTGGATATGGAGAGGTTTGCGCTTGGTATTTTATAAATTCTGGATTCATTTTTTTAAGTTTATAAGTAATCAATCCATTTTGTACAAAGGTGAAATTTTAGTTTGCAAATGGCGAAGACTAAAATTTTATTGAAAACTATTTTTTAGCTTTTGTAGTCGTTTTTTTCTTGTCGTAATCTAAGGTTTCCTTTCTTGGTTTGAGGGGAATCTTGGCTTTGGTAGTGGCTATTTTTGTTTGTTTTGCCATTTTTTCATTATCGTCATTTTCTTCTGGAGGGAAAATGTCATCTTTTGATTTGATGCGTTCCTCACCTCGCCAGACGAGCCCCCTAAATTTCCGTGCATTCTCTGGAAGATCTTTTTCGGGGTACAAATCACCATCTACTTCTTTGAAAAAAGTTAGTGTTTCGACATCATCTTTGTTAAATAAAATATTGATCTTGCTGCTTTTGTTTTTGTTAATACCAATGAGCTCTTTTTGGTCATTTCGCATATAATAAATCACCTCTGTATTCTTTATGATGTCTACATCATGAAGTTTTCCGTCTTTGAATTTTCCATATAAATTTTGTCCTTTTACTTGGTTAAAACCGGTTCCCATCGTGTCTTTCGAAACTATAAAAGTATTATCGAGTACTCTTAATGAGTCTAATTTTTGAGTTGTATTATTGCCAATAAGGTACATCAAATCACCAGTAATTTGATTTTCGGCATTCCATAAAATAGGATTTCCAATTAGTTTAGTCAAGGCAGTTTTTGTACTTGAATGAATGGAATCGCATTTGCCACTCATATCTGTTTTGAAAAACCGAACGTTATTGAATGCTCGAATAATGCGATTGCCCTCTTTTCCGGTGACCATTAATTTTTTGCCATGAATGTAAACAGAGTCATTTTCTACAAAATTGACAGCGACCGCTCTTTTGGTTACATACATTGAATCTAGTTTTTTATAAACTTCAGCATAATGCCCCTTAACAATGCCCCGATTAACAGAATCCGTTATTTTTACGTTTCGTGTCGCCGACGCAAACTCTCGATTTCGATCATAGTACAGACTATCCCCTTTGATTAACCGGTCATCGTATTTGATATACGATTTGTTCAGAAAATGAGCTAAATTTTTCTTGGTATCATAAAATCCTTTTTCGGTGTAAATAAAATTGGCTTTGCTAGTTATAGTTGAGGGCCCTAGTAGATACGAATGTCCCGAATTGCTATAGTAATCCAAATGATTCGATTGGATGACATATGTTGGGTTTGTAATGGTTACCGCGGTTAAAAAGCGAAACTTTTTTTGGGCTACATAATACCTGCCCGACTTACTTTTAAGTGTATTTTCTTTGTTTATGACTGTTCCGTTTGTGTTATAATACACTTCTTGAATATTTCGATCAAAATTGATGGTATCTGTGGCTAATGTTGCATCAGGCGAGCTCATGACGGCATTGCCCGTTGCAAATGCTTTCTTCGCGTTCCCACTGTATTCAGCATATTTGCTATTCAAAAATAAGGTATCTCCTTGCACCAATTGAACATTTCCAAAGGCTTTGATGTAGTTTTCTTTTTGAAAATAATACGCTTTATTACAAGTCATCACCACGCCATCGTGAAGCATTCGAACATTTCCTGTTAGTAACGCGGCATCAGGAGCTTCTACTTCATTTACCGTAAAAAAGTCCGAGTGTTCGATTACTATTTTTTTTGGAGCTTGCGAAAATGCTGTAGTAGTAATGCAAAGTATCAAACTAAAACGGATGATAGATATTAATTTCTTCAAGGGGAAAATTTTTGTCAAATTTAAGAAAATCCTACGTAGAATTGCTTTTCTCAACTTGAAATCTAGTTGTTAAAATTACTGTTAAAAAATCTTGACTAAGTCATTGAAATTTACTAACAATTTAGCTAACTCTCACGTTGTAGTGATTGTGTTCATGGGGATGCTTGAGCTTTGGAATTGTTAAAATGGTATTTTTTTAGCTCTTTTTTTGTAAATTTATAAAAAATGAATGGCTAATCCTTGCTCTACGTGATAATAGGAAAAGCAAAAAATCACTATCTATGTTTAAAAAAATAACCGTATTTTTATGGGCAAGTGCTCTTGTACTTGTAATAGGATGTAAATCTAAAGATTTAAAAATGAAATCTGAAAACCAACCAATCGAACATCAACAGAAAAAAGTAGTTTATCAAGTATTTACTAGATTATTTGGTAATACTAAAACCACCAATAAGCCTTGGGGCACTATTGAAGAAAATGGAGTAGGAAAATTTGATGATTTCACAGACAAAGCTTTGAGCGAAATTAAAGATTTAGGAGTGACGCACATCTGGTATACAGGAGTCCCGCATCATGCGCTAATTCGCGATTACACGGCTTACGGAATTTCAAATGATGATCCCGATGTGGTAAAAGGAAGGGCAGGATCTCCATACGCTGTAAAAGATTATTACAACGTAAATCCCGATTTGGCGGTAAATCCAGCTAACCGTTTGGCCGAATTTGAGGCGTTAATTTCACGTACTCACAAAGCAGGGATGAAAGTGATTATTGATATTGTTCCTAATCACATTGCTCGAAAGTACGAAGGGAAAAACAATCCCAAAGGGGTAAAAGATTTTGGTGCCGACGATGATACCTCGGTTGAATACAAACGAGATAATAACTATTACTATATTCCCAATACTCGTTTTGAAGTGCCTGACGCTCCAAAACCTTTGCAGGGCGAAAGTCATCTTTTATCTGATGATAAATTTGAGGAATTTCCTGCGAAATGGACAGGTAATGGCTCTAGATTAGCAAAGCCAGATAAAAACGATTGGTACGAAACAGTAAAAATTAATTACGGTATTCGCCCAGATGGGAGCAAAGATTTTCCGGAACTTCCAGCTGGTTTTGACAGAAAAGATTATAAAGAACATTTTGCCTTTTGGGCAGATAAAAAGGTGCCTAATTCATGGGTAAAATTTAAAGATATTGCTTTGTATTGGACTGGTAAAGGAGTCGATGGCTTTAGATACGATATGGCCGAAATGGTACCCTATGAATTTTGGAGTTATATGAATTCAGCCATAAAAATGGTAAATCCAGATTCTTTTTTAATGGCCGAGGTGTACAATCCGAAAGAATATAGAAATTATATTCATCTAGGAAAGATGGACTATTTGTACGATAAAGTTGAAATTTATGATAAGTTGAAAGATGTCATTCAAGGGCGTTCTTGGCCAGATGAAATTTCTGGAATCCAAAACAACATGATGGATATCGAACATAACATGCTACATTTCTTAGATAATCACGATGAACAACGATTGTCCAGTCCAGAATTTGCTCAGTCTGCCGAAAGAGGAAAGCCATTAATGGTTGTTTCTACAACTTTGAGCACGTCTCCCACGATGATCTATTTTGGACAAGAAGTTGGGGAGCCAGGCAAGGAGGATGCTGGTTTTGGTACGCATTCTAGGACTTCTATTTTTGATTATGTCGGAGTACCTCACCATCAACGTTGGATGAATAATGGCAAATTTGATGGCGGACAATTATCAATTAGCGAAAAAGATTTACGTGATTTTTACAAACGACTTTTGAATTTTTCTCTTAAAAGCACAGCGTTAATGGGCAGTTATCAAGAAATTCAAAGCGCCAATAGAAATGTTGTTCAAGGCTATGATAAAGATTTGTATGCTTTTTCACGTTGGTCACCATCAGAAAAATTGCTTATTGTTGCAAATTTTTCTTCGGAAATTACCAGCAAATTTGAGATGAAAGTTCCTGCAGATTTACTTCAAAAGTGGAATATCAAAGACGGTTCTTATACTTTGGTAGATCAATTATACGGAAATTATAAAACAACGTTACAAGTAATTCATGGTGAAGGTAGTGTGTCAATAGCCATTGCGCCTTCAGAATCTTTTATTTTAAAGTTACAATAATAGACTTGACGTGATACCAAATTTAAAATGCTCCTTTGTGGGAGCATTTTTTTTTGAACTTCATCTAATCATTCGTCAATAAATAGAATAAAAAAAACCGCAAGTTACTGTGTTACATTGCGGTTTTTTTTGTTATTTCTTTTTGAAAGTCGCCTTGTAATTTTCATTGACTTTATTCCAATTAATAACTTCGAAAAAAGCATCAATGTAATTTTTTCTTCTATACTGGTAGTCGATGTAATAAGCATGTTCCCAGACATCCAGTCCTACTAGTGGTTGTCCGTGATAGCCAACAACAGGTGCATTTGGCATCATAGGATTGTCTTGGTTTTGGGTACTTGTAATTTGAAGGTTGCCATCTCGATCAACGACCAACCAAACCCATCCAGATCCAAAATGTTTTGAAGCCGTGTTTTTAAATTTGGTAGCAAAATTTTCAAAGGAACCAAAATTTTTATCAATAGCACTGGCTAAAGTGTCTTTGGGTATTCCTCCTGACTTTGGCGCCATTGTTTTCCAAAACAGGGAGTGGTTGTAATATCCACCTGCGTTATTACGCAATTCAGCATTATTTATATCTAGTTTGGTTAGTACTTCTTCAATGGTTAAATTTTCTAAGGGTGTACCCTTTAAGGCTTTATTTAAATTATTGGTATACGTTAGATAATGCTTTGAAAAATGTAATTCTAATGCTAATGCCGAAAAGCAGGGGGCTAAAGCATCATATTTGTAAGGTAAAGATTCAATTTGAAAGGAGCCATCCTCGGCTTTAACTTCTTCAGGTAATCCAATTGTTATTTTTTCTTCGGCGCTAGGAAGAGGAACTTCTACCACTTCTACTAATTCTTTTTTCTGACAACTGGCAAGTAGGATAGCAAATAAGAAAAGTGTTGTTTTAAAAAATATTTTCATACTACTTCGTTTTTTAATAGATCGTTCACGGTCTCTATGTATCTTTTTTTGGCTTCTTTTTGAGATAAATGACTAATTTGTATCCACGCATTTGTTTTAAATGCATTGCGAAGATCAAAAGCGTCGTTTCTATTATAATTGGAGGTGCCAAAGGTAGCTTGTTTGAAAAAAGCATACAATCGTAACATGACATCTTGCGGTAAGGGTTGTGTCATATTGGAGGCTTTTTCGAATGCTTCCTGAAATAATAAATCTAATGCTTCGTTGGTCATTATGCTTTGGTTGCAATAACTGTTTTTCCTCCGATTGCTTTTTGGTTTAAAACCACATCAATTGGAGTTCCCAAGGGTAGGAAAAGATCTACTCTTGATCCGAATTTAATAAAACCAGCATCTGTTCCTTGAATAACTTGCATGCCTTCTTGCGCATAGTTTACAATGCGTTTCGCTAATGCGCCAGCAATTTGACGGTATAATATTGCGCCAAACGTTTTATTTTCTACCACAATTGTGGTTCTTTCGTTTTCTTCACTAGCTTTTGGGTGCCAGGCCACAAGAAATTTTCCTGGGTGATATTTGCTGAATTTAACAATGCCGCTCAAACCATATCGAGTGACATGCACATTTATGGGCGACATGAAGATAGATACTTGTATGCGTTTGTCTTTGAAGTATTCTTTTTCAAAAACCTCTTCAATCACTACAACTTTACCGTCTACAGGTGCTAAAATTTGATTATCATTGAGAACAACTGTACGTTTTGGATTTCTAAAAAATTGTAATATGATCAGCAATAAAAATAAAGTAGCTATTTGTATCGCCATTTTAATCCAATTCGTTTCAATAAGATAATCAGACAATAACAAAACAACAGCGGTAAAAGTTGTTCCTAATAAAATACTCGGGGTTCCTTCTTTATGAAACATAATTTAAAATTTGGTAAAATAAAAATATAATTGGCGCTACAAATATAACACTATCTAGTCGATCTAGTATGCCTCCGTGCCCTGGCATAATGGTGCCGCTATCTTTGACCTCGGCAATTCGCTTAAACTTGGATTCTATTAAATCCCCTATTGTTCCCATGACTCCTACAATTACTGCAATTGAAGTCCAGATTACTATTGATTTTTGACTAAATTCCGGTTTTGGCTCGATGTACAATTTCGAAATTAAAAAGCCAGCGAAAACGGCAAAAACAATACCACCAAGAAATCCTTCTATGGTTTTTTTTGGCGAAATTTTTTCAAATAATTTATGTTTACCCATTGATTTTCCAACGATATATGCAAAAGTATCATTGGTCCAAATCAAAACAAATAGGCCAATTATTATCTTTGGATTGTAAGCATTAATACCAAAAGAAATTTTTGTAATGAACACAAAGGGGAGTATGATGTATCCTAACAAATAAAGATACTTGGCCGAAGTACCAATTTTTTGAACAGAATCATAAAATAAAAATAAGATACATTTTATGGAGACCACGAGTGTCACCACCAACAAAACGATATTTAATTGCTGAATGTTAATCGATAAATCCAGATTTGTTAAAAAAACTCTGTTTAAAAATTCGGTAGTTTGAGCATTGTAATTGCTGATAAGCGTTATAGTTGTGTAGAGCGAACCGCCAAATAGTATCGGAAAAATGGAATTGAGTTGAACCAGCGCACAAAATTCATAAACGGCAATAACCAAAAATATACCAAATAGTATAAAAAAACTTTCGGTAGAGTAAAGTATTGAGGCCAGTAATAAAAGGATATATACTGCTCCCGACAGGGATCTTTTAAGCGTTTCATTCATTATTACAAATCCTCTAGTAAAATAAGGTATAAATTTTTTGCAGCGCTTCCATACTGTGTAAAATCCTCTTCTTGTGCTTTTTCAAAATATTTTATAGTGGTAATATTACTAGGATACTCTTTTTTGTATTTGTTTTTGATGGCACACAAAATATCACTTTTACCGACAATTATTTGGCTGGTATTGGCAATAATAACCATATTTACTGGCAATTCGTTCGGTTTTTTATGTTTGATTTGGTTGGAAGAAAATGAAATGGATCCTTCATCCGAAACCAAATTTTCACAAGTAGCCAATAAAAATTTTGGATTTTGTGTTTTTTCAAAAATGATATTATTTTCTTGTAACATGGAGAACAGGCTAGGTTCGAAACAAAGGGCTTCGCTTTCAAACCAATCGTTTTCTTCTAATATGTTTTCAAACTGCTCTTTGACTTCAGAAATAGAGTCACAATACAGAAATTTCCCGCCATTTCTCTTAAAATTAAAGATAAACTGTTCATCAACAGGGATGTTTTGTTCGAAAGAGATTCTACTGACCTCTTTTTCATCATCTGACTGCGTTTGACCAGTACTAAAAAGTCTTTTGAAAAGATTCATATGGGGATACTATTCTTAATAATCTGTTTGAAATCGGTCAAAGATAAAAAAATCTTAATTCAAAAAGAGTTTTTGAATTAAGATTTTAAAAAAAAGGTGTTTTAAGTCTATGATCGCTAAGAAACGGTTTCTTCTAAGTTTTTGTCAAAGCTACGTTTGCCAAAGATAGTTTCTAAATCATCTTTAAAAATAACTTCTTTTTCAATTAATATATCAGCTAACTGATTTAGTTTTTCCTTGTTGTTTTCTAGGATTGTAATGGCTCTTTGATATTGACCCTCAATTAATTCTGAAATTTCAGAATCTATAATTTTGGCTGTGTCGTCCGAATAAGGCTTAGAAAAGCCGTATTCGTTTTGACCAGTGGAATCATAATATGTCACATTTCCTATTTTGTCATTCAAGCCATAAATGGTGACCATAGCTCGAGCTTGTCGTGTCACCTTTTCTAAATCACTCAAAGCGCCTGTCGAAATCCGGTCAAAAGTTACTTTTTCAGCCGCTCTACCACCCATTGTGGCGCACATTTCGTCTAGCATTTGATCTGTTCTTACAATTTGTCGTTCCTCTGGAAGGTACCAGGCGGCTCCTAAACTTTGGCCACGCGGTACTATCGTTACCTTGATCAGCGGTGCGGCGTGTTCGAGCATCCAACTTACAGTGGCATGACCTGCTTCGTGAATTGCGATGGCTCTTTTTTCTTCGGGGGTGATAATTTTATTTTTCTTTTCTAATCCTCCAATAATTCGATCTACGGCATCCAAAAAGTCTTGTCGGTCGACAGCTGTTTTATTGTTTCGCGCTGCAATAAGTGCCGCTTCATTACAAACATTAGCAATATCTGCTCCAGAAAAACCAGGAGTTTGCTTGGCTAAAAAGTCTAGGTCTAAACCTTCTACTTTTTTGATAGGCGCCAAGTGTACTTCAAATATTTCTGCTCTCTCGCGAATGTCCGGAAGATCTACGAAAATTTGTCTGTCAAAACGTCCGGCACGCATTAATGCTTTGTCAAGTACATCGGCTCGATTGGTTGCGGCCAACACAATCACATTTGAATTGGTTCCAAAGCCATCCATTTCGGTTAAAAGTTGGTTCAGGGTGTTTTCTCGCTCGTCGTTGCCGCCTGACATATTACTTTTGCCTCTAGCTCTGCCGACGGCATCAATCTCATCTATAAAAATGATGGCCGGTGATTTTTCTTTGGCTTGCTTAAATAAGTCTCGAACACGCGATGCGCCCACTCCTACAAACATTTCAACAAAATCTGATCCAGACAAAGAGAAAAAAGGCACTTGGGCTTCACCTGCAACGGCTTTTGCCAAAAGAGTTTTTCCTGTCCCTGGAGGACCAACAAGTAAGGCGCCTTTCGGTATTTTTCCACCCAAATTAGTGTATTTTTCTGGGTTTTTTAGGAATTCAACTATTTCTTGAATTTCTTCTTTAGCTCCTTCTAATCCAGCAACATCTTTAAAAGTTGTTTTGATATCTGTCTTTTCATCAAAAAGTTTCGCTTTTGATTTTCCGATATTAAATATTTGGCCTCCGCCTCCTGCGCCACCACCAGACATTTTACGCATTATAAAAATCCAAACCCCAATGATGATGATGATCGGTAATAGGCTAATCAAAATATCAGACCAATTGTTTTTTTGCAGAAAATTAAAATCTTTTAATTTTCCTTCCTTGACAGCCTTTTCTAGTTTTGTTTGAAAAATCTGATCATTACCAATTTCTAGGGTGTAATGCGGTCCTTTGTTGGGACGGTCAAATACATCTTTGGATACTTTTTGATGCGTTTTGTCTTTCAATGCCGCAGCAGTCAAGAAAACTTCTGCTTCCGATTTGTTGTAAACAATAACTTTTTCTATTTGCCCCTTTTCTAAATAGTCGTTAAACTTTGAAGAGGTAAGTTGTGATGCTTCTTGAAGGCTGGAGCCACTAGTAGCAAAATTTATTAATAGAAAAATGATAAGTATCGCTGCGTAAATTAACCAAGGACTTATTTTAAATTTATTGGAATTTTGATTATTCTCTTTAGCCATTAGAATTTAGGTTTCTTTAGTATTTGTTTTCGATAGTTGTTATTTTGGCATCTCCCCACAGACTTTCAATGTTATAATATTCACGAATGTGTTTTTGAAATACGTGCACTACAATGTTCACGTAATCCATTAAAACCCATTCGGCATTGTCAGTACCTTCCACATGCCAAGGCTTGTCTTTTAGTTCTTTTGAAACCGTTTTTTGAATAGAATTGACAATGGCATTCACTTGCGTGTTGGATGTACCATTGCAAATTATAAAATAATCGCACACTGCCGTGTCAATTTCCCTTAAATCAAGAATATTAATATCATTTCCTTTTACTTCTTCGATTCCTTTGATGATGTTTGCTAGTAAAACATCATTATTAATAGTCTTTTTCGCCATGAATTATTTTTATATAAGTTTGTAAAGTTACCATTTTTTGTGATTATTTTTGAACCTTAACATAATATTAAATTATGTTTTTTAAAAAACAGTAAATGAAGCTTATCAAACTCGATGCCATAGATTCTACAAATGATTTTCTTAAGAGAATTGCCGCTCTTCCTGATGTAGAGAATTTTACGGTGGTAACTACCGAAAATCAAACAAATGGTAAAGGGCAAATGGGGCAGAAATGGGATTCTGAGAAGGGCAAAAACCTTATAATGAGTGTTTTTGTAAAAAATTTTATTGTTGATGTTTCGCAAGTGTTTCACCTTAATATTGCCTTTTCATTGGCGGTTATCACGGTTTTGGAATCTTTTAAAGTCCCAGAATTAAGTATTAAATGGCCGAACGACATAATGTCATACCAAAAGAAGATTGGTGGCATTTTAATTGAAAATACGTTTAAGGGCGATGGTACGATTTACTCTGTAGTTGGTTTAGGATTGAATGTAAACCAAACAACTTTTGCTAATTTGCCAAAGGCTTCATCTTTGGCTGTCGTTTGTCAAAGAGATTTTGATAGAGATGTAGTTCTTCAATTGATTGTTGAAAAATTGAAACAAATGTTATTGAATTGGATGGATAAGCAGTCATTTTTTTGGTCTACCTATACTGATTTGCTTTTTAAAAAGGACACGCCTATGCCTTTTTCTTCTCAAAACGGATCTCACTTTATGGGGATTATTCGGGGTGTTTCTTCTGTTGGGAAATTGCAGGTGCTTCTCGAGGATGATAATATGGAAGAATTTGATATCAAGGAAATACAGTTATTGTACTAAAAAAAAGGAACAAAAATTAATTTGTTCCTTTGTTATTCTTTAGGATTAAAATTTAGTCATGTTTGTGGCTAAAGTTTCTATGAATTTTCCAATGGGTCCTTTGATCATCATGGCCATCATCGGGTTGAAATCGCCTTCAAAATCCAATTTAACATCGCTTGAAGTTTCTGTAACGGCATCAATTGTAGCGGTAAGTGTAAATGGTAATTTGTCGCTGGCTGCCCCAAGTACTACTTTATTTGGAGCCACCTTTTCTTTCATTTTTAATTTAATTTCGGGCATTCCTTTCAATCCAAAGATAAAAGCATCTTGGCCAATAACTTCAAATTTTGCAATATTTTCGGGCATTAATTGTTCGAAATTTTTAACATCTGTCAGTAAATCAAATACTTCTTGATTTGATTTGCTAACGGTAACTTTTGGGCTTTCTAAATTCATTTGATTTGTGTTAGTAATTTTATTTTTCTAATCCCCAGGTTGATGGTGATGCATTCCATTCTCTCAAGGTGCTTTCTTCATTTTCTGTAATGTACCTTTTTGCTACGGCTAAGTTGAGTAAGTTTTGATAATTGCTCAAAGTGTACAAATCTAAGTTGGCTTTTTTAAAGTTTTGTTCGGATACATCAAAGCCATAAGTAAATATGGCGGCCATTCCCTTTACGACAGCTCCAGCCTCTTTTAGTGCTTCAAAAGCAAGCAAGCTACTTCCGCCGGTACTGATTAAATCTTCGACGATCACCACGTTTTGACCTTTTTGCAAAAAACCTTCGATTTGGTTTTGTCGGCCATGTTTTTTGGGTTCTGGTCGTACGTATACAAACGGCAGCCCCATACTTTCGGCAACCAGTATGCCAATTCCAATGGCTCCGGTGGCCACTCCGGCGATTACATCAGGTTTTCCAAATTGTTTTTCAATGTGTTTAGAAAATTCGTCTCTTATGTAATTTCTTATCGCTGGAAATGAAAGAATTAGACGGTTGTCACAATAAATAGGGGATTTCCAGCCTGAAGCCCATGTAAAAGGATTTCCGGGATTCAATTTAATTGCATTTATTTGCAAAAGCAATTCGGCTGTTTTTTCGGCAGTATCTTTATTAAAAATCATAATACAAATGTATAAAGTTTTTGTTAACGACAAACCACTTTTTTTGACAAATCAAATTTCAAAGGAAACTGATTTTGAATTATTTCTTCTTGAAAGTATTGATGTGGAGCGTCTTATAGTCAAAATATTTCAAAATAAAATTCAAAAGGCGTACTTGTACCACCCTGATGAAAAAGAAATTCTCAAGACTTTGAAAGCTAAAATTCCAGTTTGTAAAGCTGGAGGTGGACTAGTGTACAATAAAAAAGGGGAGGTTTTGTTTATTTTTAGAAATGGAAAATGGGATTTGCCTAAAGGTGGAATCGAAAAAGGGGAGGAAATTGAGTGCACTGCCATGCGTGAAGTAGAAGAGGAAACTGGGGTTGATAAACTTTCGATTATCAAAAAACTCCAAAAAACCTATCACGTTTTTAAGCGCAATGGGAAATACAAGCTCAAGATTACGCATTGGTACGCAATGAACTCTACTTTTGAAGGTACTCCCGCTGGTCAAATTGAGGAAGGCATTGAAAAAGTTGCTTGGTTAAATCCGGAACAAATTAAGGTGGCGTTGACCAACTCCTATGAAAATATCAAATTATTGTTTGAAGACGAAAACAGCTTGATTTAGTAGAAGAAACACCAGTTTGGTTACAATGTAAAAAATCTGCACCGTATCCAGACTAGATTCAAAATAGATGAATCCCAACTATTTTGATTACTTTTGCGGCATGAATACATCACAACCTATCGGTACACTACTTGCTAATTTTGGGATTTCAAATCTAAACGAAATGCAAGAGGCTTCGCATGAGGCAATACTTAACGAGAATAATGTTTTATTACTTTCTCCAACAGGATCCGGAAAAACTTTGGCTTTTTTGTTGCCTATTTTCGAATTGTTGCAGCCTGAAATTCTCTCGGTGCAGTGTTTGATTTTGGTGCCTTCTCGTGAATTAGGTCTTCAAATTGAACAAGTTTGGAAAAAAATGAATACAGGTTACAAAGTAAATGTGTGTTATGGAGGCCATGCTATCGATACAGAAATTAAAAATTTAAGCAATCCACCAGCGGTTTTGATAGGAACTCCGGGACGAATTGCCGATCATATTGATAGAGGTACTTTTCGTTTGGATAAAATTCAAACTTTGATTTTGGA
>JBOFUD010000336.1:0-2486 GCA_051652385.1 Flavobacterium sp. | reverse complement strand
AAAGCTTATGCTTTTTCTTTTTCGAATCGATGAATGACTTCTTGGTAATATTCAAAAGTAGTTTTTGCGATCGAAGCCCAACTGAAATTAGTCAGTACGCGCTGCCGTCCCGCTTTTCCCATTTGCCTGGCCAGCGGTTCATTATCTAGTAAAAGATTGATTTTGGAAGCGAAATCTTGTTGGAAAGCAATGGGGTTTTCAGGATTAAAATCGGTTCTTGAAATTGGTTTTAAGGGTACCAGAAATCCAGTTTCGCCTTCGATAATGATTTCGGGTATACCACCAATAGCACTGCCAACCACGGGAGTTTCGCACGACATGGCTTCAAGATTGATGATGCCAAAAGGTTCGTACAGTGACGGGCAAGCGAAAACTCTAGCATGGCTATAAAGTTTAATCATTTTTTCTCTTGGAAGCATCTCAGAGATGAGGATAACCCCTTTGCGAGTGGCTTTTAGCTTTGCAATGAGTTGTTCGGTTTCGGTAGCAATTTCGGGAGTATCGGGTGCGCCGGCACAAAGCACGATTTGACAGTCTAGGTTAAAATGTTCTGACGCGGCGATGAGTTGCGAAATTCCTTTTTGACGTGTGATGCGTCCGACGAAAAGTACAAAAGGAACTTGGGGATCGATGCCTAGTTCGGTCAAAAGAGCCTCATCAAAAGTAGGTTGGTAAAAATCAGGATCAATACCGTTATGGATTATTTTTACTTTTTCGGGTGCTACGCCATAGGCTTCGATAACATCCGTTTTCATTTGTTGGCTCACGGCAATCACACCATCTGCAGAGGAATAAGCATGCTGCTCCAACCAACGCGACAAAAAATAACCGTTGCCCAGTTGTTCCACCTTCCAAGGGCGATGGGTTTCTAGACTATGCGTCGTCAAAATTAAAGGTACTTGCAGTAATTCGCGCGTAAATACGCCTGCTAAATGGGTGTACCATGTATGGCAATGCACGATATCAGCTTCGGGTGTGGCTTGTGCCATCTCGACATTTTTGCTCAAATTATGAAACATTTTGAGGTGCGCGTTGGTAGGGTCTTCCATTTTGGTTAAGCTGGAAGTAATGCCTTGCACCTGCATGTTTCCGGAATGCTCGGATTGTGTGCCAAAACAGCGGACCTCTACTTGGGCGAGTTGTGACAATTCTTGACTTAAAAAATCGATGTGCACCCCTGCACCACCATAAATATTCGGGGGAAATTCATTGCTGTATAGGGCTATTTTCATAAAAATTTTTTTAAAGTAAAATGGAGTTTATGCCTAAAAGTCTCCCTAAATTTATGATTTTTTTTTTAAATTTAGGACTTTTGAAGTCTCGAAATGGGTAGGTTACAAAATTAGGTTGCAATAATGTAGTCTTCAAGTATAAAAAAACCGTTTCGGAAAGGAAACGGTTTAAGTATTTAATTACAGTTTTTTCTTGTCTTCAATAACGATTGCCGGTATTTGTTTTTGCTGAATGAAAGCATTGAATTCAGGTACTTTGACCGTCGCTATTTCATTGACTTTTGCTACGGCAGCATCAATTTTTTTAGACAAATCATCATACACTTCGTAAGCAGCTTTGGTTGGTTTGGTATCTCCAGAAGAAACATTCGCGCCCAATCCTGCCATTTTATCATTGAGCATAATAGGGTAGGCCAGAACGTCCTGAGGAGCTTTGGCTTTCGGTTGCATCAAGGTAGCTTCTAATTCATCTAAAGCTGTAAGGGTAGGCTGGGTCATTTTTTGCATTTCTTTGACTAGCACCGAATCCTTCACCGCTCCAACATACCCATTGATTTGCCCTTTGATTTTTCGAATTTTATTGATAGCCAGATGCGCTTCGTCTACTTTTTTGTTGATTTTTTGATGCAAATCAAACTGTTCTTTCAAATCAGCATCAGTACCCTCGCTTCTTGGGTCTTTTTTGACTTCAAAAATGTGTTCGGCTACTGTTTTTTTATCCTCTATTAAACGAACCTTGTACATGCCTGGAAGTACTTTTGCGCCAATACCAGAACCGGCCCACATCACATTAGTCCCATCAACTTCTGTAGCGTTGGGATAGCGCATGTTCCATATAAAGACATTCATTCCGGCTTTGTTGGGCACGTAACCTGCTTTTTCTTTTTCGGTGTCTTGATGAAATTCTTTGGCTATTTTTTGGGGTTCGCCTTTGGTGTTTTTAACTGAAGAATACTTGATGATACTTTCGTTATTGTCTTTCAAGAATTCAAGTTCCAATTCTTTGGCCGCTTTCGTTTTTTGATAGAAACGAACGATGACCCCATTTGGAGCATTGGTTCCCGATGATTGGGTATCGCTTTGACGACCTTGTGTTCTGTAGGCAGTTCTTGGTTGGTATAGATATTTATCGCTTGTTAGTTTTTTATCCATTATTTCGTACAAAGGCGAAATGTCATCCAAAACCCAGAAAGCACGTCCGTGTGTAGCCACGACCAAATCTTTATCGCGTTTGTGAATTTGTAAATCACGAAT
>JBOFUD010000335.1:0-8693 GCA_051652385.1 Flavobacterium sp. | reverse complement strand
AAACAGAATACAAATTTTTTATCAGCATGTCTGAACAATTAAAATCACAAGAAGAGTTTTTAGCGAATTTCAACTGGCATAACTTCGAAGAAGGTATCGATGCAGTAGATGAGAAAAACTTATTAGAATTCGAAGAACTAGTTTCAAAAACATTTATCGCTACAGACCAAGAAGAAGTAGTTGATGGTGTAGTTGTAAGAATTACAGATAGAGACGTTATCGTTGATATCAACGCAAAATCGGAAGGTGTTATTTCATTGAACGAATTCCGTTACAACCCAGCATTAAAAGTAGGTGATACTGTTGAAGTATTAATTGACATCCGTGAGGATAAAACAGGTCAATTGGTATTGTCTCACAGAAAAGCACGTACTATCAAATCATGGGATAGAGTTATTTCGGCTAACGAAACAGGAGAAATCGTTAATGGTTTTGTAAAATGCAGAACTAAAGGTGGTATGATCGTTGACGTTTTCGGAATCGAAGCATTCTTACCAGGATCTCAAATTGATGTTAAACCAATTAGAGATTACGATGTATACGTAAACAAAATGATGGAATTCAAAGTGGTAAAAATCAACCACGAATTCAAAAATGTTGTAGTATCTCACAAAGCGCTTATTGAAGCGGATATTGAAGTACAGAAAAAAGAAATCATCGGTCAATTACAAAAAGGACAAGTATTAGAAGGTGTTGTTAAAAACATTACTTCTTATGGTGTGTTTATTGACTTAGGTGGTGTTGATGGATTAATTCACATTACTGACCTTTCTTGGAGTAGAATCAATCACCCAAGTGAAGTTCTTGAATTAGACCAAAAATTAAACGTTGTAATCCTTGATTTCGATGATGAGAAAACAAGAATTCAATTAGGATTGAAACAATTAAACGCGCACCCATGGGACGCTTTAGATGCTAAATTAGCTGTTGGAGATAAAGTAAAAGGTAAAGTAGTGGTTATCGCTGATTACGGTGCTTTTATCGAAGTAGCTGAAGGTGTTGAAGGTTTAATTCACGTTTCTGAAATGTCATGGTCTACTCACTTGCGTTCTGCACAAGATTTCGTAAAAGTTGGAGATGTTGTTGAAGCTGTTATCTTAACATTAGACAGAGATGACCGTAAAATGTCATTAGGTATCAAACAATTGTCTCAAGATCCTTGGACTGATATCACTTCTAAATACCCTGTAGGTTCTAAACATTCAGGTATCGTTAGAAACTTTACAAACTTTGGTATTTTCGTAGAATTAGAAGAAGGAATTGATGGATTAATCTACATTTCTGACCTTTCTTGGACTAAGAAAATCAAACACCCATCTGAATTTGTAAATGTTGGTGAAAAATTAGACGTAGTTGTATTAGAATTAGATGTTGATGGACGTAAATTATCTTTAGGTCACAAACAAACTACTGCTAATCCTTGGGATCAGTACGAAGATTCATTTGCTGTTGGAACGATCCACACAGGTGAAATTTCTGAAATTGTTGACAAAGGAGCTACTGTAGAATTTGGAGATGATATCGTTGCTTTCATTCCTACGCGTCACCTTGAAAAAGAAGACGGTAAAAAATTGAAAAAAGGTGAATCTGCAGATTTCAAAGTAATTGAATTCAACAAAGAATTCAAAAGAGTAGTTGCTTCTCACACTGCTATCTTCCGTGAAGAAGAAGAGAAAAATGTGAAAGCTGCCACAGAAAATACTTCGTCTAACTCTTCTACAAATGCAGCTGCTGCAACGCTAGGAGATAACAATGATGTATTAGCTGCCTTGAAAGCTAAAATGGAAAAATCAGAGAAAAAATAATTCTAAGATTTTTTAAATATAAGAAGCCTCGCAATTTGCGAGGCTTTTTTTTTAGACTTTTTTATACTTTCATTTGTATCGAAATAGTCATTGCGCTATTTTTGAAAAAAATTAAACATGAAACCTTTAAAAGAAAAACTTTTAATACAAGATGCCACTATTCATAAAGTACAATATGATAAAGAATGGTTTTTTAAACTAGATGATATGTCTTTTTATTTAAAAGAAGATCTTTCAGAGGTCGAATTTGTGTATCTCCCCATGGTAATTGATGATGCAGAAGAAATAGTAAAATGTAGTAGTTTTGAAGATATTTTAAGAGGCAGAAAAGAACTTTAAAAAAAAGGAGATTGCCATGCATCTCCTTTTTAATTACCGGTTGAATCGTTTTGCTTTTTCTTTAATAATTTCACTAATCTTTCGATTTTCGATTTTGCTCTCTAACCATGAGATAATATCAAGATAGAGAAAAGCTCTTTTTTCGTAAGTGTTTTTATCTAATTCGACAAAACGCTCTTTCATTTTAATAAATTCCTTTTTAATTTCGCTTGGGTAAATGGAGTTTAAGTTTTTCATGAAACGAATGATTTCTTTTTGCACTTCATGCATATCATTCATTTTAATCAAGAACTTATAGGTGTTTTTTATTTGATTTTCGATATGAAAATCTTTTCCGGCTTCATAATGAGCAATCAAACATAATAACCTTGAAAAACACATCAAATCCTCACGCATTGACAGATTTTTATTGTTAATAATCTTCTCTAAGTACCAGATGCACTTTTCATATTTACCATTTCCAAAATAAACAGAGGCAAATTTATAATAGAATAACATTTCGTGGTGCTCATCCAAATGATCGTTATGAATTTCTAATTTATTTAAAACTTCCGGAATCAAATACTCACTTTCAACAAAACTTCCTTCTAGAATATGATAGTTCAATTTATTATTATACAAATACAAAAAAGACAAACTAGCAATATTATCATTAACCGGAAAACGCGGGTCTTTTATAGTAGCCTCCAACAATCCTAAGTATTTTTTGAACTTAGATTGGTACTTCAGCATGTACAAGGACTCTAATAAATAGTTGTTTCCTTTTAAGAAAAAAACCGGATTCAAATAGATCATATTGGGATTGTCGTAAAACAAGGTAACCCACTTAAATGAATACTTGAAACTAGCTAAAAAATCTTGAACTAAAAAACTACGCCATAAATTAGCATTATAAAACCAATATTTTTCGCGGAAACCAAATTTGGACTCGTCTAATTTTGAAATGTGTTTTGAAAAATAATCATCAATAAAATGGTATTCTGCGTCATTTTTTACATAACCCGTTTTGAGCATTGTTCCATACAATTGCAACGACAGATTAGAAAGTTTACTTGAAATAGTGTTTCGATAGTTTAGCTCCTTAGCCTGTACTACTAATTCATCGGCACGGCCCTGAATACTCCGGGTAATATACTGTGATTCAATTAGCTTTTCAAACTCGACAATTTCAAACGCCATGTATTTCTCATCATTTTCTAAAGCAATAGTTTTGGTTTTGTCTAGAATTTTCAAACTTTGTTTGTACAACCCTTTATTATACAAAATGGTAGCGAAATCAATTTGTTCTCTTAATTGATAACGAATATTTTGACTCGGGATATTCAAACGAATACTCACCAGAATTTGCTTGTATAAGTAGGATTTTAAATTTGATAATTGGACTTTTTTAATCAATCCATTTTTTAAAATCATTTTTTCGTCATAAACTTCTGATTTATCTAAAATATTAAAAAGTTCAATAAATTTGGTGTTAGCATTTGTCTCTAAGCGGCTAGCAAATATCTTAAATTGCCTTTTTTCAGACTTTGAAAGGGACTTAATTAATACAAATAAAAAATCTTTTTGATGGTTAGCCATTGTAAAATATTGTATCTTAAATTACTGAATATCAATCAATTATATACTTTAAATTGATTTTATAAAGAGTATATTTGAGTTAAGTGGTTTTTGTACTTTGAATTCGAAAACTATTTTTGTTATAGGATGTGAAATTACATTAAATAAATCAAAATGAATAGAGAGAAAGTTCAAATTTTCGACACCACATTACGAGATGGCGAGCAAGTTCCTGGATGTAAGCTTGATACGAATCAAAAGTTGATCATTGCCAACAGATTGGATGAAATGGGCGTTGATATTATCGAAGCAGGCTTTCCAGTTTCGAGTCCGGGTGACTTTTTATCTGTTACTGAAATAAGTAAAATAATAAAAAATGCTACAGTTTGTGGGTTAACCAGAGCTGTTAAAAAGGATATTGATGTTGCAGCTGATGCCCTTAAATATGCCAAAAGACCCAGAATTCATACCGGTATTGGCACCTCGGATTCACATGTATTTCACAAATTAAACACTACTCGAGAGGATATAATCGAACGAGCAAAAGCAGCTGTTGCACACGCCAAGTCCTATGTTGAAGATGTTGAGTTTTATGCAGAAGATGCTGGTCGTACCGACAACGTTTTTTTGGCGCGAGTCTGTGAAGAAGTAATAAAATCTGGGGCCACAGTTTTGAATATACCAGATACAACAGGGTATTGTTTACCTGAGGAATATGGCGCCAAAATAAAATATTTAAAAGAAAACGTTAAGGGAATTGAAAACGTAATTCTTTCCTGTCACTGCCACAACGATTTGGGTATGGCAACAGCCAATTCTATTGCTGGAGCCATCAATGGTGCAAGACAAATAGAATGTACTATAAACGGTATCGGGGAACGCGCTGGAAACACTGCCCTTGAAGAGGTAGTAATGGTTTTTAAACAACATCCTTATTTGAATTTGGATACGAACATCAATACTCGTCAATTAAACGAAATGAGTCGCTTGGTTTCTGAAAGTATGGGAATGATAGTGCAACCCAATAAGGCTATTGTTGGCGCCAATGCCTTTGCACACAGTTCTGGTATTCATCAAGATGGTGTCATCAAAAACAGGGCTACCTATGAAATTATGAATCCTTTGGATGTAGGCGTCAATGAATCTTCAATTATTCTAACTGCCAGAAGCGGGCGTGCGGCATTAGCCTATCGAGCTAAAAAAGTAGGTTATGAACTGACCAAAGTACAACTGGATATGGTTTATATAGAATTTTTAAAATTTGCTGATATCAAAAAAGAGGTTTTAGATGACGATATTCATCAAATCATAGAGGTTTGCAAAATAAATAGTCAATCTGCTTAACATGCCTTAAACATTAAAAACCTAAAATTATGAATTTAAAAATAGCTGTACTTTCGGGAGACGGAATAGGACCGGAAGTTACTTTACAGGCCAAAAAAGCGTTAAGTGCCATTGGCGTAGTTTTTAACCATGAATTTGTTTTTGAAGAGGCTTATATTGGCGCCATTGCTATTGAAAAAACAGGGAAACCGCTTCCCGATCAAACACTAAACTTGTGTAGAAATACTGATTCTATCTTATTTGGTGCTATTGGTGATCCGGTTTACGATAACAATCCAAGTGCCAAGATTAGACCCGAACAAGGTTTGCTAAAACTAAGACAGGAATTGGGTTTATACGCTAATATTCGCCCCATAAAAGCCTATCCGCTATTGATGAATTATTCTCCAATTAAAAAGGAGGTGCTTGAAGGTACCGATTTTATAATCTTTAGAGAGTTAAACGGGGGTATGTATTTTGGCAAAAAAGAAACAAACGAAACAGAAACCTATGCTTCTGATTTGTGTGAATATCATGAAGTTGAAATTGCCAAAATAGCAAAACTAGCTTTTGAAGAGGCCCAAAAAAGACGCAATAAACTTACCTTAGTCGACAAAGCTAACGTTTTGGAAACATCCCGTTTATGGAGAAGAGTCGTAACCAAAATTGCCGAACAATATCCCGATGTTGCTTTAAATTTTTTGTATGTTGACAATGCAGCCATGCAAATTATCTTGAATCCAAGACAATTTGATGTTGTACTGACCGATAATTTATTTGGAGATATATTGTCTGATGAAGCGAGTGTAATATCAGGATCAAAAGGACTCATGGCCTCTGCCTCAATTGGAGATAATGTCTCGCTTTTTGAACCTATTCATGGATGTTATACCGAAGCAAAAGGTAAAAATAGTGCCAATCCAGTAGCTTCAATTTTATCGGCTGCCATGATGTTAGAGCATTTTGGTTTAAAGGAAGAAGCTAGAAAAGTCGTTGCAGCAGTAGAAGCAGCTTTTAGCAACCAAGTAGTTACCGTTGATTTAAAAGTCGATTCTAGATTTGGAACTAACGAGGTAGGGGATTTTATTGCCAATTTCATTATGGATGAAGAAGATTTGTATTTTAAACAAGATTTTGTGCAAATTGGAAGATCCACAATAGTTTAACATTAAAAAATAAATATTAACAATAGAGCGTGCATTGTTTAACTTTTTTTGTTCCTTTTTTTGAGTAATTTTGGAATCTATTAAAACAAAAATGAAGAAAAACAATAGCAATACTGTCTCTATTATTAATGTCATAGTAATTATTACGTAGGCAAAGGGAGATACTATTTATATGGCAAACATATTCAATATAAACCTCCCAAATAGCTTGGGAGTTTTTTTTATTCTTACAATTAAAATTTAGAAATACTAAAAATGGAATTAAATAAATATAGTAAAACGATCACACAAGACGAAACCCAACCTGCAGCACAAGCCATGTTGTACGGAATTGGATTAACCGAAGCTGATTTAAATAAAGCACAAGTAGGAATTGTTAGCATGGGATATGAAGGAAATACATGCAACATGCACTTAAACGATTTAGCCAAACAAGTAAAAACAGGCGTTTGGAACGCAGATCTTGTGGGATTAATTTTTAATACAATTGGTGTTAGCGATGGTATTTCTAATGGTACCGAAGGAATGCGTTTTTCATTGGTATCCAGAGATGTAATTGCCGATTCTATTGAAACAGTGATGGGAGCGCAGTGGTATGATTCGATGATTGCCATACCAGGTTGCGATAAAAATATGCCCGGAGCACTAATCGCTATGGGAAGAGTAAACCGCCCAGCTATAATGGTTTACGGCGGCTCGATCCATTCAGGGGAATGGAAGGGAGAAAAATTAAATATCGTTTCTGCTTTTGAAGCTCTCGGAAAAAAGATGCAGAAAACTATTTCTGAAGAAGACTTTAAAGGAGTCATCAAAAATTCTTGTCCCGGCCCAGGAGCTTGTGGCGGAATGTACACTGCCAACACCATGGCTTCGGCTATTGAAGCTTTAGGAATGAGTTTACCCTACAGCTCTTCCAACCCAGCTTTGAGTGAAGAAAAGCAAAAAGAATGTGCTGAGGCTGGAAAATATATTCGAATATTGCTAGAAAATGATATTAAGCCAAGAGACATTATGACACGCAAGGCTTTTGAAAATGCCATCACAATTGTAGCGGTCCTAGGGGGATCAACTAATGCAGTTATGCATTTAATTGCTATGGCTCATTCGGTTGATATTGAAATTACTCTGAAAGATTTTCAAGATATCAGCGACAGAACCCCAATGCTGGCAGATTTAAAACCAAGCGGACAGTATATGATGGAAAATTTACATCACGCGGGAGGTGTTCCAGCCGTATTGAAGTATTTGTTGAAAAATGGTTTGCTACACGGTGATTGCTTGACGGTTACTGGTAAAACAGTGGCTGAAAATCTAGCGGACATTCCTGATTTAAGTGATGGTCAAGATGTAATTCATGAAATTCAAAAGGCTTTAAAACCCACCGGAAACATCCAGATTTTATACGGAAATCTTGCTGAGGAAGGTTGTGTAGCTAAAATTAGCGGGAAGGAAGGCGAATTTTTTGAAGGAACTGCTGTAGTTTTTGAAAGTGAATTTGAAGTTATCCCAGGCATAGAAGCAGGAAAAGTACAACCCGGAAATGTAGTAGTGATTAGATATTGTGGTCCAAAAGGTGGTCCAGGCATGCCTGAAATGTTGAAGCCAACCTCTGCTATAATGGGAGCTGGATTAGGAAACTCAGTGGCATTAATCACCGATGGAAGATTCTCTGGTGGTTCACACGGTTTTGTCGTTGGACACATTACACCAGAAGCTTTTGATGGTGGAGGCATTGCTTTGGTTCAGGACGGAGATGTGATAAGTATTGATGCTGTAAAAAACACCATCAACCTAAAAATTTCTGATGAGGAATTCGCAAAACGAAAAGCAAATTGGGTGCAGCCGCCACTAAAAGTGACAAAAGGAGTTTTGCTTAAATATGCTCGGTCTGTATCAAGTGCTTCGACAGGATGTGTAACCGATAAATAAATGATTAAAAAATGAAAGCGATTTCATTTCAAAATAAATACCCATGGTAAC
Source organism: Flavobacterium sp. (assembly GCA_051652385.1). Lineage (GTDB taxonomy): Bacteria > Bacteroidota > Bacteroidia > Flavobacteriales > Flavobacteriaceae > Flavobacterium. The sequence goes on along the minus strand of JBOFUD010000335.1, from coordinate 523 downwards.
AAAAAGAATTACGGGCGCTGAAGCAATCATCAGATGCCTATTAGAAGAAGGAGTAGACATCGTTTATGGATATCCAGGCGGAGCTATAATGCCGGTATACGATGAATTATATAAATTTCAAGAGCAACTGCATCATGTATTGGTACGTCACGAGCAAGGAGCAACACATGCTGCCCAAGGATACGCCAGAGCTACCGGAAAAGTTGGAGTTGCCATTGCTACCTCAGGTCCAGGAGCCACAAATTTAGTTACCGGAATTGCCGATGCGCAAATTGACTCAACTCCTATGGTCTGTATCACTGGCCAAGTAGGGAAGCATTTATTAGGGTCAGACGCCTTTCAAGAAACGGATATAATTGGAATTTCGACTCCGGTAACCAAATGGAATTACCAAGTGACCGAAGCACATGAAATTCCAGCAATTATCGCCAAAGCGTTTTATATTGCTCGCTCTGGCCGTCCCGGTCCTGTTTTGATCGATATTACTAAAAACGCTCAATTTGACGAATTGGATTTTAGCTAT
>JBOFUD010000334.1:0-14719 GCA_051652385.1 Flavobacterium sp. | reverse complement strand
TGCTATTTATGCGCAGAATGAAATATCCCATGGTAACGCAATTGAAAAATTAAAGAGAGAAATTCAAGACCAAAAGCGTGAAATTGAAAAACAAAAGAGTGAAATTGAAATATACAGAAAAGCCGTCAAAACCAACACTCAACGAGAGACTCACACATCTATTGTTATTCGTAGATTATGGGAAAAGGTTGTTGAATTATACGGCGACAGTGATCATGACAGTTTAGCAGAGTTTATTACCGAATGTTATCAATAAATCATTTTTTTAAAATGTATGTTCTAGTACATGTATGAGGAGAGCTCTCGACGGTCGTGTATCTACAACGTCTGCTGCAACCAACCTTTCCGGAGGGGTTCCAAATAGCGTTATATTACAAACAGCGCCCAGTTCAACAGGGTTCATTCCTCCAGGACTTCGAGGAGCTCGTCTTACAATGGGGGCTACAACTCCTCAATTCACAAGACCAATAGCGCCAGTCACTACATTATTATTAACAGGATTTACGTATACTACACCACCAGGATGTATATACATTCATGTTAAAATTTATGGCGGAGGCGGTGGCGGAGGTGGGGGCGTTTCTGGAGTTTTAGGAGGAGGGGCTGGAGGCGGGGCCGGTGAAACTGTAGCTATATGGAGAAACCCGGGAACGTACAGTTACACACTAGGGCTCGGTGGAGTAGGAGGATCTTCAGTAGTTAGTGGACAAACAGGATCAGCAACAACTTTTGATGGAGTGGCAGCAGCGGGGGGAGTAGGTGGAACTAGTGGAGGTATTGCAGCACCAAGATATGCGGGTAGAGGTGGAACCCCAAACGCTAATGGAATGGCTGGAGGGGGCGGATCTACAGACCTAGGTCAAGGCGGGAAAGCTTTCTATTTTGTAACAGCAACTGTCCTGGTTGGTGAAAACGGACAAGCTCCAGGCGGGGGAGGAGGTGGAGCTGCAGGTATTCAGTTTGGAGGAAATGCAGCTGGAGGAGGAGTATTAATAACCGAGTTTTATTAGCGCTCTACGAATTCATTCAACAAAATAAAGTAACGATCTGGAGCGATAATGAATAATCTTTCAACAATCTTTGATCGTTCTTCACGATCCATCATCAGAATGTTTGCTGATCTACTAAACAAACCCGGATCTACATGTTGCAGTCTTAAAAGAACATGGATGATCTCGATATCAGTCAAATCTTCAGGCAACATTTTTCACCAAAATGGAAAAAATGGAAACCACCCAACAGAAATACTTACGCTTAAAACAAGTCAACAAACAGCTTGTAGCAGAGAACGAAAAGCTAAAGAATGAGCTTATTACTTACAAACTCATGGTGTACAAAATCACTTCTCAATAAAGTTTATTTCTTTACGATTGTCAAATTCTTTTTCATACCCTTCTTCATTCCTTTAGCCTTTTTCATTTTCTCATACCATGCTTTTTTTCCATCTGTACATTTTGGACGCCCCGCACAAGCACATGCCATTATACTAAGCCACACACATTTTGATTGGTTGATCTATTCCGAAAACCAAGCCACACGGCGTATATAAGCGCACCTATTTCCAATTCTTTATGCCTTTTGAATTTAGAATCGACAAGAAAGTTAGAGCCGCGTTAGACGACTACGCTAACGGTCGTCCGGGGTCTATGACATTTGTAAACTCGTATGAAGATGGTAAACAAGCCGTGTTGAATAAAGTTGCTACACCTCTTAGCAAGATCTACAAGAACGATTATGGCCATTCTATCTTGGTAATTTTTGACACTATTACCGCTGACGAATTGAACAAGTACGACACTATGGCCAGCCGATTGATTCCAAATGGTTTTTCATACAAGAAACTTTTGAATGAAGACGACAAGCTTTTCCTGAAGCTTAAAATTAAGGATCACAAATACGAAGCGGCACAGTGGTTGAATCCTGAAGACGATTACGACTTTGAAGGAAGCAATTTAAACTTATGCTTCAACCTTTCTGTATGGATCAACTTTGAAAGCAAAACATCTGGAGCGTTTTTAAAACTTATTTCATTAACTAAAGTTTAATAAATTTGCTAGGATCAGCGTTTAAAATATCTCTTCGTTTTTGCTTTTTTGACAACTGTTCTTTTACGCCCGAAATATCTAGTCTATACAATTCAGGCTCCGGCTTACCCTGCTGGCATTTCTGTATTTCAGCAGCAAGCCTATTTTCTATATCTAGATCACCATCCATGTTTAAATATTTCCACAGCTTTGACAAAAACACATGGTCGTGGTTGCATAACCCCCACGATGACGATACATACATTGCAGTAAACAAAGGCTCAAAACCAACACTGGAATAGTCTCTAATCACAGCAGTATAAGGCATATCGGTGTGAGGTTTTGTCACTTGACAATAAGCAACGTTGTCTTCAATAGTGTAAACAAAGCTATAATCTTCAGGCAATTTTTCCGTAATTTCAATCTGTTTTGTAAGTTGAAACTTTTCTTCCGGTACTTTAACTGGATGATATATTTTATACATCTCATCAGTGTCAACATACTCGTCTGAAAAAACAGCCTTTAAAAATTTGTATACTACAACCCAATGCTCTTGGCTCATTCTAGTTGTCTTGTCCATTGTCAAAGTCAAAAGCGGCTCAATTTCTGTAACGGTGTCCAAATCAAACATGAGCAGTTCCCCAAAATCAAAAGCAAAAAATTTTGCATTGGAGTCTTGATATTTCTTTTTCATATCTGGAGGAGAGACATAAAGCCCATCAGCGAATGATGGATAGTATCTATCCAACTTTTTTATAAACGGAGCACACCTTTCAGACTCGGTCTTGTCCACAAAAAAAGTAAAGAATGGAGCCATGATATTTACTCTGTCTGTATCTATTTATAGTTTATTCATAATGTATGCTATTTATCTACAAAAAGCACTTTGCTAAAATTCTTCATTATCCGAAGCCGTTTTGGTTTTTGGTAATTGATGAACATGAAATTGTGGTCTCCATCTACAGCATGCTCATATACTTGCATCCACTGGTCTCGTTTTAAATACATTGGGTTTTCTTCATAGATGACTTCTACTTCACGGTCGTTTGGGATTTCAAACACGATCAAGCATGAAAAGTTTGTACGTACGGTCTTTGGGATTTCTTTATATCTATGTCAACTAAACTTTACGCTTGAGAAACCATTAGCATACTTGTACTGTAATGTCGATGGTTTGTGTTTAACATTTTAAATGGATTTTTCTTTTTACCGCTAAACAAACTACTACCTACAAGGTCGTCAAAGATTATAAGAATTCGGTGGGCTAGATGTTTACTTTTACCATGAGCTTTAAGTAATGTAACCATTTTCATTTGCTCGTTCATGATGTTTTGTAGTGTTTCTTCATCGTAATCACTGTAGAAACATTCCTCAGGAATACAACCATCTTCATACTCAGGCAATTCAACTTCCATTTTTGGGGCTTCAACTACAGTATTTTCATCTCCAGTCCGATTCTCTAACCATTTTTTTAAAGGGATATTGTCCGCTAACAATTTCTGTTTCTTTACCCTAGTTATTTTAAAAATTACCAATCCCATTTTTCATCACTTGCAACTGTAGGGCTGAATACCAAAATAGAATGAAAGTAGCCTTTGTAGAATTTTAACAAATTACAGATGACCGTTGTTTTACCACTTCCTTTGGGGGCTAAAAAATTAGTTACTGGAAAATAGAGGTGATCGTCAATAAACTTACCAATTAGCCCCATACTAAACTCATGTCTTGGTAACGCATCATGTTTGGCTGTAGGATGTTGGAACCCTTTTGGAGTAGGAATTGCTTCAACGGTTAATTTCATTTATTAAAAAGACCACACAATTTACTTGCTAAAAATCATGCTATACATTCTAGACATATGCCCATCGACCTCATTCTGAACACGGTTGCGAGTCAAGCCATTGTTCCAACTCTTGTTCGCAGCTTCTTTGGCTTCTTCCTTAATCTTTTTTGTTCCCACCTTTTCAGGCTTGAGCGAAGCTTGTTCTTTCTTTACCCCCTCGACATACTTTGCGAACCACTGAGGCGGAACAGTTGGGTCTTTTTTTTGACGAGGGGCTCTCTTTTTCTTTTCCACAGGAGCATCCAACATTTCAGATACTGCAGCTTCAATTTTATCTTCAATTTTATCTTCAATTTTATCTTCAATTTTTTCTTCAGGCTTTTCTTCAATTTTTTCTACAGGCGTTTCTTCAACAACTTCTTCCTTTGACTTTTTTGAGACGCGTTTCTTTGGCTCTTTAGCTACTCTTGGTTTCTTAACTTTTGGTTCTTTTGTATCCTCTGCAGTGTCTTTTGTATTGATAGCTTTACGTTTTTCCTTGACAACAGGTACTGCTATTTTGTCTAAATCGGCTTCGTAAAGAGTCATTTTTTGGAAAGAATATTTCATACTTTTTATTATTTTAACGTCTTTGACGAGGGGCTCTTGTATCATCTAAACCAGCTTGCCTAATGGCGTCTTCCAACACTTGAGTTCTAACTGCTCGAGGCAACCCTCTATAACGCCGCCTTGGGTTTAGCCTAGCATCAGCGATTCCAGGAGTGTCACTTCCCCTTCCTCTTTCTACATTCGTACGTATCGGAGCAGGGGCGTTTGGTCTAATCATACGTCGTGGACCTGGGATTGGTGGTGAGTCTATACTCATTAAACTTCCACTGCTTGGTAATGAAACGGTCGATCTACTCATACCTGGTCTTCTTCGCGGACCTACCCCATTTGAAGAAATGGCAGAAGACATTTGAGAACTACTAGCGGAAGTAGTTACAGTTGAAGCGGATCGAGTTGTTCCGGCAGTTAATACTCCAAAATTATTACCAGCAGCAGTCATTCCACTTGCAGCACTTACTTGTAATTCAGGTATGTTGTCCATTATAATTTGTCTTCTGGCTATTGCATGGTTTGGAAAATATAAAATTGCCTGTCTAATATACTCCAACTGTTCTGGACCATATGTCGCTAAAATCGCATACTGATCATTGTAATCTTCAGCTGCAAGTATATCATTGTCAATCGAATCCAAAACATTAAACCATCTTCGACGCATATCGTCTTCGTCATCAGAACGATTGGTTCTACCGGACAATAAATTAGGAGAAGTAAAAGAGGAGGCAGTAACGCTTCCTGTAGTAGTATTCCTACTTGATGCTGTACGCGGTCCTGCTCCACTAGCCGGAGACCCGCTGGGTGATAAAAACTCTGGCAATGGTTCAGGTAAATTTAAATCTCTAATTTCGGCTGGGGATGTTTCACGGCCTGTAAATAATGTAGGGTAATTCACATATGTCGGTAAGGAGGCTGATGCTGCATCAGTAGCGGTGTAAAAATTATCTTCATTGAATGGGGAATCGTTTGGTAGTCTTGGCGTTGCTGTATCATACCCTACTGGTGTTGGGCGTGGTCCTACTACATCTACAGCTAATTCCTCTTGTTCAAATAAATCTTCAGGGGCTGACAAAAATTCTTCTTCGTCTGTTTCAGCAATCATTTCAGGCATGGCTATCTCTACACCTTCGTTACTTGGCGGCATTAGTGCAGGCGGCTCAAGAGGAGCATTAGGTTTTGATGTTCGGTCTGGAGCCATAGTTGGTTCAGCGGGAGGAGCGGCATTTGGAGGAACCCTCCCAATTATCCCCCGCTGGACTTTATCAAAACCCTGCTGGATTTGACGGAGAATGTAAAGCCGTTCATCAGGAGTTGTCTTTTTTCCAAAGATGTCACTGTAATCCACAGGAGAAGGAGTAATTGCTTTGTATACCATCGGGGAGCTAAATGAAGATTTTGGTCCAACAATTGGGTCTCCCAAGGCGACATAAGGTCGTATAACATCATCTCTTGGTGTGAGATTTATTTGATGAGGAAACCCCTGTTCAAACTGAGCTCGCTTCTGTTTAACAAGGCCTGATTTAATCATATTTTATTACAAGCATACAATTTAACGCATGCGCTGTCTTTTTATTTCCACTGGTTTGTCTTTGCGCCGGTCGCCTTCTCTTGGTCTCCTCTGTCGACTACGGTCTGGAGCATCTGGGAAATCAAATATTCCTTTAGGAGCAGAAATAGAGCCGCACGGGTGAAAGGTTATTTTGTCAAGATTCTCAACAGCCCTCCAACCAAACACTCGCCCAGGAATTCCAATGTGTGAGGGGGTTCCAATCTCTGGCCACCAAGCAGCATCTGTATAGTATCCTTTGCCTAGTGGATCATACGCGGCGCGGTATGGGTAGTCTGCTGGAGGAGCTTTAGCTCTTGCTTCCTTGTCCCCCATCCTTGGCGTATAATACGATCCTTTGTTTGCTGCAATATCTTGAGGGCGGCATCCGCCAACCTGCCCGCCAGTCGTAGGAATACCAACTCCTGGGTCGTCTTCAATAGAGCCAACCTCTCCAAAAACTGGGTCAGTAATAGGCACATCAGCAGCTGGTAGTGCGCCTCCTGTACCGCTGCTTTCTGCGACAATAATTGGAAATTGAGATCCTCGAGGTAGGGTGGTTTTGTTATACCCATTAGGTAGAGGTAAAAACTGTTCTCCAGTCACTTTAGATTTGTATATTCTAGCAGTTTGAGATTCCCAAGAGTATTGACCAAGTGGGACAGTCTTTGCTATTCTTGAACGATCAACTGGAACGACATTTTCAATTACTAAACCCACAGCCGTTTTAAAACCTTCTCGATGACCTAAAGGCTGACTAACAGTAAAAGCTCCACGACCGCCAGATGTATATCCTGTCCACTGCCCGTCAGACACATTTGATCCTGACCAAACTTCGTTTGCGCCTGACCAAACTTTAGAATATCGATTAGGTAAATAGTTTGCAGATTTCTTTAATTTGACTTGTAAATTTACATCCCCAACTGATCCGACAGGTCCTGGTCTAATTGAGTCCTTGTCCCAGCGGTTCAATGCGTAGCCTCGAGTGGTTAAAATCTCCATTTTATTAGATTCATACATTTTACTTTATGAGGGTGTTTTCGCCCTTCATCATATGAGCCGGTCTTTTGCCTAAATTCTGAGAGGCGTCTCTGTAAACGAGTAAACCAATTTTAATCGACCATGGGGCTCCTTTCATGTCAACAGGTTTTTGGTACTGATCGCTTCCCAGCGTCAAATAGAAATCAAAAGAGTTGAACTGATGGCCGATAAAAAAGTCAAAATACTTTTCAGGATCCGGATCTGTATACTGAATCAACTCTCCAAAATTTGAAGTGATGGGGATTCTACATAATTCTGGACCTGAGCCGACAGCTGCAGCATCAGGCAAATTAAAATTTATCAATGAGCCGATACTTCGAGAATTCAAATATAGATAATATGGCCCGGTCGGGCTTGCAACTGTTGCTGAAACAATTGAGCTGGGGCCGGTGGATCCAACAGTAGAGCCCGGTAAAAAACCCATTAGTGAGTATGGAGAAAGCCTACTTCCAAAATTAAAAGACCATGCAACTGCGGCGCCTGCAAACGTGTATGTATATCTAAGAGTAGTAGCAGACCATGTAACTGTGAATCCAGGACTGACCGCGGCAAGTAATGTCTGCAACTGCGTAGCTAAAGTAGTTCCAGAGTATGTTCCAACTGGTATGGTAATAGTAGTAGGAACCCCCGCAATGGTGAAAACAAACTGGTTGTTTCTTGGCGTGACGGTGTCAAATACAAAAGGTATTTCCGCCGAAAGCACCTTCATTCCAGCGACTACCAAATTTTTCTGAGTAAAATAGTAAAGAGGCCAGCTATATTGAATTTGGTTGACAGGTGAAGTGCTGCCTTCAAAAGATGATCCACCAGCAGTGGTTGAGTCCCACGAATCAAGACAAAGCTCCAAATACTCAAACGTTTGATCAAGCTCACCCATTTTTATTAAAATCATACAATTTACTGAATGAGTTCCAACACATTCTAAAGTCAGTTTAATACTTACGTTTTCCCTGAGAACAATCATGCTATCAATATAAGTATAGACATCCATAATCATTCCAGTAGAAGTTTGAATCAAAGATGCGGTTTGCAAATTTTGACTACTAGTAGCGCTTGTTGATCCTTGAGGGCCGGAATAGCGTACAATCAATGATATGTCAGATTGTTCCTCAGCGTTTAGACCTGATATTTCCAAACCGTTGGAAGTTTCTAAATCAATTGCCATTGCAAAACAGCTTGACCCAATATCGCCCGCTAAACTGGACGAGCCAACTGCAGCCCCTAAAACTCCTCCTGGTAAAGCATAAACTGGAGCCCCAGATGCTTTAAAACCGACCAAGGCTTGGTCAAAATCAAATTCAGGCAAAACAGGATGGGTTCCGGTAAAAAAGTTGTTCCTAGTAGAGTTCATTGCCCATCTTAATGGGTTAATACCGGTAGACGTTTGAGTGTTACCCAAAATATTGAGAGCTTTTGCCAATTCAACATAACTTTCAACACCACCATTTGGTACATTAGAACCAACGGTTAAAGAGTTTTGCACAGGGGCAGCAGGGAAATATCTGCCTCCAATTCTGAACTGGTAATCTTGCAGAGTAGAAGCGGCGTCACTTGTAGTCACATCGGCGTTGAAAAATGTTGCTCCAGAGTCCGCATAAATCAAAGGCTGTTCGCGACGCATCATGGCAAAAATTGCCTTTACTGATCTTGATCTTTCTTGAATTTGTAAATTAAGTGATTGCTGCCCTGTTGCCGAATATCTAAAATTGTTCCAAGTGCTAAACTTGATTGGAACACCTCCACTTTGTAAACCTCTTAAAAAGCTTTCATCATAAGAGGCATCAAACTCCAAAATTTCAGGAATCAAATTAACATTTGAAACTGTGTAAGTTGGCGATGAGCCTGTTCCTGCAACAAATTGGTAAATACAATCAGCAGGGTTTGCCAAAGTAATTTCAATTGCCAATTGGGACGCCATAAACTTTGTTGGAAGTAGTTTATCTTGAGTTAACAACCCCAAAGCTAGCTGGACTTGATATCTTCTAGTAGGGTCTCTGCTGGTAATTGATGTTCTATTGGTCAATGGTGTGATTGCAATACCATTTGGTACAACACCAAACCCTGCATTTCCTGAAGCATCAGAAGCTACTCCTCTTAAATCAACACCATGAACCATTTTTTGACGCACATTAGCGATTATAGGGTTTAGAGCCCCGGCTAGCTTAGGGATAGGTGCTCCCTGCGATGCGTCGTTACCTGCAAGCATAGAGCCTGAGATTGCTGGAGCAGTACCGCCAATACCGTCTGAAACAGAAAATTGATCAGCTCCAAGAGGGTCTGAACCTGTCCATTCTGTAATTGCTCTAACAATATAATTGTAATTTGGAATATCTTCCAAAGGTGTTGCACCATAAAGCAAGCGTACTCTAGAAAAACAGGATTGAATCTATACTTAATAATAAACTTGCATTGTTTTGGAAACGTACTGCGCTAAAATCGGCGTTGGTAGGTGTGTAGACCAATGTAACATCAAATTCTAGAGTAGTTTTACTTGGGTTGACATAGCCCTGTTGTTTATCAAAAAATCACCTGGGCTGGGAATTCCAATCGAATGACATTACCTGGCGAGAAAGTTGCCTGATTTTTTGGAGGGATTCTTGGAGTCATTTTGATTGCCTTGTTGGCTTGAGACGGAAACGAGTAGCGCGCGTTCCATGGAACAACGATTTCAGATTCAGCAGGATACCATCGGAAGTGTGACGCCATTTATTATAAAAACATACAATTTACCGATATCTTACCCGTTTACTAACTGTTCTATTAACTGCTTGGCCGGCTTGAAGGCCTCTTTTAAGCCCTTGCTTTATCGTTTCAACACTATTGGGCGCCAAAATGTCTAATAGCCCCGATCCTCCTCCAATATCATATCCCAGCTTTGCCCCCGCCGCAGCCCCTACAGGACCACCAAAGAATCCTCCTACCAGACCACCCGCAAGCCCTAAAACATTACGTCCTGAATTATAGATTTGTGGACAATTTGCGCTAGTGGTGGGGATTGGGTTTTTACATACTATTTCACGAATTCTATCCTTGTTTAATTCTTTTGAGATTAGCCCCGTGAGTAGGGTCAGGAAAAAAACAGTTGGTGATTGGTTGTATACATAATTTACAACACTGTTTTGCTCTTCTTGCGCATGCCAAACTTCATAAGAGCGATTTTCAAAGAATCGTTCAGTAGAGTGATAGTATGGGGTGTTAGTCCAATTTACGTCTCCTTTTAAATGTATTCTAGTTACTCTTGCAGTGGAGTCGTTTACATGAGTGCTGATTATATCTCCAACAATGTGATAAAAGCGACAGTTTTCACCTGTGCCTTTTAACCCACCACCAGTAGGCGGAGCTCCGCCATTAAACGCAACCGCTCTTTTAACAGGGTGTTTGTGGGCGATACAGAAAGCTGCCGCTCCGCCTAAAGAGTGTCCACCTACAATAATGTTTTTGCCTTGTAGATTATTAATAAGCGCAGATGCCTGGTTCACAACAGACAAGTCGCAAGAGTTATCAACTATACCCGCCAATGCGGCATCGTCTAATATATTTGAAATTCCAGTTTTTGGAGAGGTGCCCATGATACCAACAACCGCATCATCTCCACGAGTCCAAACAGCTACCGACTCTGTTTTGTCCATCATCTCCCATCCATCTTTTTCTTGTATTGGATCAGTGTATAAACTTGTGCATAATTCTAAAACTATCCAATCCTCTTTATCAACCCAGCTAGCTGGGAATAACGCGTCAGTGTACCGTACTTCTTTTTCGACAAAACGTGCCACCGGCATTTGTATATAAACAGCCTACAAAATGCACAAGTATGACTCCTACAAGTATAGATCAAGATGGGACGCCAGTGTTTACAACTTTTCAAATTGACAATTATGGTATGCCTGAGCAATGGGGGTATGAAAAATACTTGGTGTGTGAAAGTCGAGATGCCGTGTTTGTGACCGACTACAAAATGGAACAGGAAATGTATCTGCAAAAAACTCATAGATATTGCCGGTTTTCTAGATTTAAAACATGTCTGCTTAACTTGTTAGGTGAAAGGGGTAATATCCCTGCCATGGTTTTGTCAATGGTCCGTTCAAGTTTGAAAAAAACATCGACTGATTTATGGAATGATACACGCCGTATTTTGAAGCATTACAAGCAAAGAAAATACTACGATAACATTCCAATTCTTATTAGGATGACTATTGGTGTAAAACTCTTTCCATCATTGACTTCTGAAAAAATAACAGAGATCTTAAATGATTTCAAATTCTTATCGACTCAGTTTGAAAAGAAAAAAGTCACTAGAAGGTATTTTCCAAACATTAGGTACATTGTCTTGAGACTGCTGCAATATCACAAGGTTGATTTTGCGTATCCAGTACCAAACGCTCGAACGTCCAGAAAACTTAAAACACTCGATCAGTTGTGGGATTCATTAATTGAATAAAGACTTTTTGTGTGATTTCTTAATCATGACAAGATCTATAGCCAACGATTCAACGTCTGGAGGAAGCGTACCTCCTACATACGCTGTTCTGACTGGGTCTGGAACGTATTCTTCACCAGTTGGAGCTTCATATTTGATTGTAGAAATGACAGGAGGAGGTGGTGGAGGTGGTAAACAGGCCGGGTCAAATTCCGGAGGCGGGGGATGTGGCTCGACTTATTTTAAACTACGAGTTCCTATTGGAAGTTACTCATACTCTGTAGGCAGCGGTGGGGCGGGTGGTTCAGCAGGTGGAGATACTGGAGCTGCCGGTACAGCGTCAACCTTTGGGCTAGCGTCTGCTGGAGGGGGTTTAGGAGGTCTGCCAAATGGACCCCCAGGAGACTTTGGATCGTCAAATCCATCATATACTGTTTTGGAATCCATTTCTGGAGCTCGTGGAGGGTCTAGACATTCTGGTTCAAATTTATCTTCACCTGGAGGGCAAAGTTTTTGGGGCACCGCAGCTGGGCCTATTTCAGGAACGTACGTATTTAGTACCAGTCAGTTCGCCAATGCGGCTGGTTATGGATCCGGAGGAGCGGGTACAGACAATACCAATTTTTCAGGACCTGGTGGTACGGGCGGCGATGGTAGAATAGTAGTAACTGTTTTTTATTAAAACTCAATAAACCCATATCGTGTTAAATCAAATGGATTTTCCAAATCAACATCGTTGTAAACAAAAAACACGCCAAGATTTTTTCCAAAGATACGTCTCAACAACTTTACGAAATGTTTGGTGACTGGGCATCGTTGGATTCTGGCAGACTTTGTAATAACATAATCATTGTAGTTACATACTTGAAGACATAGCACTGGATGTCTAAAACGATCGCATTTAAACATCCCATTTTTCATGTACTCCCCAACCAACCAAGCAGTGTCGCCATTAGTAGTGCCAGTTTCAAATTGATAAACTTTCTCATCTGGGCTGGCTACAATGCCTCGGCTCGCAACTGGGGCGACATCAAGAATACCGTCCCAAGGCATGAAATGGTTTGAATTTCCTTTTACGATTTGACACATAGTGTAACGGCTAGATCGTGACAAAGTCAAATATTCATCGTACATCCTTTCAATCAGGTTCAAAGTATTGCAGACGCGTTTAATCGCAACCCTTGCTAAAATTTCAGATCTGTCTCCAAAAACTGATCTATAGATCTCGCGAGCAAAAGAAGAGTTGATCGCAACTAAAGCGCCAGCCAAATCAAAATTGAAAGACTTGATCTCAATTTCAAACAGATGGTGCAAGATCATCGAGCAGATCTCCCATGGGAGAGATTTTTGAAGATGCCAAGTAGAATGAAGAAGCTCGTGACTATCGAAACCAAAGAGTTTGATTTCTTGGGCCGATCCATTCTCGTACTTCCAAAAAGCAGGGCGCGCAGATCGTGTTATAAGCAACTCCATTTGGAGAAAAAATTTGCCCCGCATTTTGTATGTCATAAAAAAGTATGCTAATTCCGTATGTTGATACTACACTATATCCCCTTATTGATCTCTCTACCGTTCCTCATTCTAACTGTATTCATCTTGGGTTTGTTATTGCTGATGCTGACAAAGATCCTTCTTGGGGAGGATATCACAAAGTGAGCTCTGATTTCATGGACAAGCGCGTTAATGGAAAAGAGTTGATCTGCTCATTCGGGGGAGCTTATGGTAAAGAGCTTGCGCAAGTTTGCACAAATGAAAGAGAGCTGTTTGAGAAATACAAGACTGTAATCGATCGTTATGATTTTATAGCGTTGGATTTTGATATTGAAGGGCAGGCTTTGATGGACAAGAAAAGTAATTACCTTCGATCAAAAGCGATAGAAATGATTAGAAAAACCTATCCAAAACTTGGAATTAACCTAACCATTCCAAGCATGCCGTTTGGTTTAACTAATGATGTAATCTACATGTCCAGTGAGTTTGATATCATTAATATAATGGCCATGAACTTTGGAAATGTAAAAGAAATGGGTGGGGCTGTTTGTGAAGCTGCGACAAATGCCCACAAACAAACAAAGAAACCAATAGGTATTACTGTAATGATTGGAAAAAACGATACAGGTGAAATCTTTACTTTGGATGATGCGCGGCAGCTCACTGCTTTTGCGAAACAAAATAGTTGGGTTGCTTTTAAAAGCTTTTGGAGCATTCACCGAGATCGGGGTCTGGATGGGGACCTCGCTCAATCGAGCCAAGTTGCTCAAAACGCTTTTCAGTTTTCTACCTTGTTAAAATAAAAATGACCACTATTGCTTTTGAATCATATGCTGTAGAGATTGATCGGTATACAAACGCCCCTGTATCTATTGGTGAAAAGCTATACTATAATCAAAGACATGTTTACAACAGCAACTTTAAAAGAATTGGAATGTTGGAAAATGATATGCACTTTATGTTGGAGCTTTATTACAGAGGACGAGTTGACATGTATTGTTTGGACTTGCATGACGGATATGCTTACAAAATTCTCGTGTTGATTACAATGTTGGAAATAAAATGATTGGTTGATCTAATTTTCCGATTTTTATTCTTTAATAAACCCTTTGGGATATCCTCTATAATCGTCCCAACAAAAAGCTCCTTTGACATCTTTTTCATGAAACTGGATAATCTTGCGATAATACCTAGTCGTCATAGAATCTTCACCGTGGCCGAGCTTGTAGTCAAAAGTCATTTGAGGCATAGTGGCAATCTTGACTTTTTCTGTGGAATCCTTGTGTTTTGACAAGACCAAATTTTTCATTACTTCGGGAGTCATAATTTTGAAATGAGCGTGTTTGATAACAGCTCCCTTGAGTTTCATTTTTGTCTTGCCATTGGCGCAAACGATAGAGTATGATTTTGGTCCAATAGCATAAAATTTTGACAACCCCTCATTCTTAGTTTCAATGTCTTCATATTCCCAGTCGCCTAAACAGTCTCCAGGCTGGATATGATTGTGTCGCTCTTTACAATCATCTCCCTCGTTACATGAGTAAACAATAGAGTCTGTATCATACATCAGCACTCTTAAATCAACAGCCTTTGTGCCTGGAGGGTCAATATGAATTAGTTGTTTCCAAAGCTTGATTCTGCCATAAGCTGTAACAAAGACAGCTGCCGGTAAATACGTCTTGTGAAGCTCTGGTCGGCTGTGTTTACGACTCTCTCGATAATCAAACATCATACTATTTCCCACAGCACGTACGTTTGTCAAAGTGCTCTTGTTGAGTAGTAGTTCACGATAGAAATCCATACCATCATTGTTG
>JBOFUD010000333.1:0-11185 GCA_051652385.1 Flavobacterium sp. | reverse complement strand
TTTTTTTATTAACTACAAACTATTTTAAATTATAACAACGATGTTGACTAAAGAACAAATTATAAATGACAGCAAGCAATTCAGTTTGTTTTCATGGTCTGCACAAGCGAGTGCAAACCCAATTGCTATTAAAAGAGCCGAAGGTGTTTACTTATATGATTATGATGGCAACAAAATAATCGATTTTTCTTCGGGCTTAATGTCGGTTAATATTGGGCATGGCGATCCAAGAGTTACAGCGGCTGTGGTAGAACAAATGCAAAGCGTGAGTTTCGTAACGCCTTCATGTACCACTGAAATCAGAGCTAAATTAGCCAGAAAATTAGCTGAAATATGTCCCGGAGATTTGAACAAAGCCTTTTTTACTTTGTGTGGTACGTCTTCTGTCGATAATGCCATAAAACTAGCCA
Organism: Flavobacterium sp.; assembly: GCA_051652385.1. Taxonomy (GTDB): domain Bacteria; phylum Bacteroidota; class Bacteroidia; order Flavobacteriales; family Flavobacteriaceae; genus Flavobacterium. The sequence continues at coordinate 10,775 of JBOFUD010000333.1, read as the reverse complement.
GATTGTACACCGGGCGTCATAAAATAATTGGTCGATACAGAGCTTTTCATGGCGGATCTATTGGCGGAATGTCCGTAGGTGGCGATCCACGAAAACTTGCCAACGACTCGCAACAAATGTCAAATACAGTCTTATTGGATGATCCGTATTATTTTTTTGGAATGAAAAATTTGGACGAAGCAACTAAATTAAGCTTAAGCCTAGAATATGTTGAAAGGATCATTCATTTTGAAGGAAAAACAAATATTGCCGCTTTCATATTTGAAGGCGAAAGTGGCTCATCAGGCTGCTTACACTATCCAAAAGGATATCTGAAAGGTGTTAAAGCCCTTTGCGAAAAATATGATATTCTTTTCATTGCCGATGAAGTAATGAGTGGATTTGGAAGAACAGGACAATGGTTTGGTTTCGAAAATCATGGTATTATTCCAGACATGGTTTGCATGGCCAAAGGATTAACTTCCTCGTACCTTCCTTTGGGTTGCTTAATGGTTTCCGATAAAATAGCTGCAAAATTTGAAAACACTCCCATGATGATTGGGCTTACTTATAATGCGCACCCCGTTTCGATGGCAGCGGCACTAGCCGTGATTACTATTTATGAAAGTGACCATTTGATTGAGAATACCAGAAAAATGAGTGCCTATCTCGAGTCAAAAATTCAAGAAATGAGAGCAAAACATCCAAGTATGGGAACATTCAGAAACACAGGTTTATTGGGTTGCTTGGATATACTTAAAAACAAAAAAACCGGCGAATTAATTGCTCCATACAATGCAGCAGGCGAGGATTTAAAAGTAACCAATCTTATTGCTGGAAAACTTCGTGCCGCAGGACTTTATACTTTTGTACGTTGGGGGTATATTTTTATTGCACCACCCTTGTGCATCACCACCGCTGAAATTGATGAAGGGTTGTCAATCATTTCAGAGGCGTTGTTGATTGCTGACGAGCATTTGGAACACGAATTAATGCTCCCAGAAAAGCAGTATTCTTAAATACTAATTCTGCTATTTTAGGCAAGAATGTATCTAAAAATACACTGGTCCTTTTCTAAATTCGTTTTAGCACCTATGTATCATAAAGGCAGTAATTCATCTGAGTTGCTGCCTTTTTTAGCGTCTCACTTCTTTCTTTAGTAACACTATTTGTCCCAAGTGATAGTGACAATGCTCGATTATTCCTGTTAAATTTCGATAATAATTGCCGTATTTCGACTCCACAAAATCGTCGAATAAACATTGATCCGGCAATTGTTCGATCAAAGACGCTAAAAGAGAAACGTCTTCCCAAGAATGATTTTTCAAATCTTCCCAATCTCCTTCACAGGATATTTCGGGTGTATTAAAGCTGAATTTATCCTTTATATCCAAGGTACCTCCCTCTAAAACAGGGATCAATCCCTTAATATAATAGTTGCAATGAAATAATAATTTCGCCATACTATTCCCATCTTTCAAAGCAAAATTTGCCTCCTGCCAAGTCACGTCTGCCAACTCATCTTTAAAGTTAGCGGTGGTCCAATTGCCACCAAAATAAACTTGTTTTACGTGCAATGCGATTTGAGTAGTGATTTTTTGAGGCATGATTTTAATTTTATGAAAGGTATAAAATCAGTAGCAGTATTTTTGATGTAGATATACTCATTTTTGCAATAATATTAAATATTATTTTACTTGTTAACTAGTTGAAACAATTGATTTTGCACTCTTGTTTTTGGTTTTTATAACGGTGTTAAATATTGTTAATTAAAAAAAGGACGATTATTCTATGCGTACTTTTGCAAATCTTTAACAAATAAGTAAAATATGAAGGCAAGAATAGTAGTTTTATCAATTTTGGTATTATTTTTTATCGTTTCATGTGATAAAAATGACGATTCTTTATCGAACGGTTCAAATAACTCGGCAATCGAAATTGATGATAATGTATCAAGTTTAAACAAGCGAATCAGTTTTGACGGTTCGGGGGTTTTAAGTTTAATCAATGCGACAGGAAAAAGTAAGGGTGTTAACGCACGCAATGATTTTCCTTTAGTTCAAATTGCTGAAGTTAAAGCGCCAATTGACGCGCAAGGAAGACAACTGCAAGCCAATCATGTTTATGTGAGCAATAAATATGCCTATGTAGCCTACACTTTTCAGGGAGAAATTTATTCAGGTGCGGTAGACGTTATCGATATTTCGGATCCATATAAACCTAAAATTATCACAACGGCTCTTGTTAAAGATACAGACATTACTTCCGTGACTTATGCCAATGGTCAATTATTGCTAGGAGCTGCTACTGATCTGGATAAAAATCCTAATCTTTCAAGTTCTTCGGTGGTCATTGTAATGCAACTTAACAACGGCTTACTAACCAATAACTACACGATTGTTCCTTTGCAAGGACAGGTAACTACTGATATTACGGCCAATAGTACTTCTTTCTTTGCAGTAACCGGGGATAAAGGAAGCTTGTTTAAAAACACAATAGGAACTAATCAACAATTGGAAGCCGTGGCGCAAGAGGATCTTCGATCAGTGCTACTGTATAATGAGGAAGTTATTACTCTGAGCGGCACGAAAGGCGTTCAGATTTTCAAAGAAAATAATTTAGGCTTTTCTCGCTCGTTCTCAACCTCTACTGATGTTAAGGGTGCCAAGCGAACCATGGATGTACATCAGCAAAAATTAATCATTGCCGAAGGGGCGAGTGGTGCAGGCGTATATGCCATTGCTACAGGGCAAAAATTACAATCCTTACCCATTATGCTTGCTGCAAATGATAGTTCAGATCCAAATGATGTCGTAACCAATGCTGTTTCTGTAAATGAAAACAAAACCTTTGTAGCCAATGGTGCTGCCGGAATAGCTGTTTATCAAACTGCTAATCAATTGGATTGGTTGGGCAAAATCGATATCAAGGGCTCTTCGAATTATGTAAAGGCACAAGGCGACTATATCTATGTGGCTAGTGGAAAAGGAGGGCTACAAATCATCAAAATAGAAGGGAACACCAATACCGAAAGCTGTGTAGGTTACCCAACATATACCGGTGGTGTCAACCTAATTCTCAATTCCAATCAAAAAGCGGCCTATGCGGGCAGTACTGCTTTGTCCTCAATTATAATCAATTCAAAAGCTAGTTTACTGCATTGTGGCGCACTTTCAGTTCAAAATGACTTAACGCTCAACAGCAACAGTTTGTTTGAAGTTAGTGGAACGCTAAGTCAAGGTAGATTCGGCGCAACTACCAAATTGACCGTAAATAGCAATGCCGAAATGAAAGTAACTGGCGCCGTGGTGATTTATGGCGATTTAGTACTCAATAGCAACTCCAATCTAACTTTTTTGGGGTCCGGTTCCTCCATTACGGTTTATGGAAAAGTTATCAAAGGCAGCAACGTTAAAATTACAGGAAACTATACCGATACTGAGAATAAATTATAAAAATAGTCTTTTGGACGAATCCCTTTGTCTCGTTTTTAGGAAACGAAACAAAGGGTCGGGCTATCCGCTATATCTTTCGCTCCGCAAGGCTTCACAAAAGGATGCCGCTACTATCCCTTTCGCAAAAAAAGAAGAAAATTTTAAGGTAAAATACAACTGATTTTAAAGCAGCTAGGTTATCCTTGCGATTGTAAATTTGTAATTAGTAACGAAATTTTCGACTATTTTTTTTACCGCAATTCAAATACAACGCAAAAGCGATAACTTTTATATCTTTAAATAAAATTTAAATGAGTATGCAAACGCCAATCTACGTTACTATCCAGGAAGTCAGAAACAGATATAGAGCCATTCCCGCCGATACACATAAAGGCATACAAGGTCACGCTTTGTTAATAGGGGGGAGCTATGGAAAAATAGGCGCCATAACATTAGCGTCTCGCGCGGCCTTGCGAACGGGTTGTGGTTTGGTTACTGCTTTTGTCCCGAAATGTGGGTACCCAATTGTGCAAATCGCTAATCCAGAAGTTATGGTGCTAACCGATGAAACCGAAACTCATCTTACCGCTATCCAGTACATATTAGAACCGAACGCCATCGGTATCGGGCCAGGTTTAGGTCAAGAAGCTGCTACACAAAAAGCTTTTTATGCGTTTTTACTGAATGCTACGAAACCGCTAGTTATCGATGCCGATGCGCTAAATATTTTGTCCCAAAATCCCGCGTGGCTGTCACTTTTGAGACCACAATCAATCCTAACACCCCATCCAAAAGAATTAGAACGTCTAATAGGAAAGTGGCAAAATCAGGAAGAAAAAGTCACCAAAACCATTGCTTTTGCCCAGCAATATCATCTAATTATTGTAGTAAAAGGCGCGCCTACACAAATTGTATTTGGTCATGATTATTACGAAAACACCACCGGGAATCCTGCTTTGGCTACAGCAGGCAGCGGCGATGCGCTTACCGGAATGATCACCAGTTTCTTGGCACAATCCTACGCACCAATCGATGCCGCTATTTTGGGTGTGTACCTTCATGGCCTTACCGCCGATATCGCTTTGCCAAAAACAGGGTACCAATCCTTTATAGCCTCAACCATCATCAAATATCTCGGCAAAGCTTTTTTGCTTTTAGAAAAAGGGGAGTAGTCGCGTTAAATTTTACTTCCTCTTTATTCTTTGCTATTTATTCTATGTTCTTTATTCTTTGTTCTTTCCTCCCAAAATGTGAAACTTATATTAAAAAAGGATAATTTTTACAACTCCAACGTTTGAGTGAATTTAACCTCTTTTTTAAACCAAATTTTTAAGTAATTTTAGGGATATCTAAAAAAAACACCATGAAAAAAATAGTATTCTTACTTTGCTTGGGCTGGTTGGGAGCAATTTCTGCACAATCGGTACAATCGCCAGCAGGAGCCTTAACTCTTGCGTTTCAACTTACGGCTGATGGGCAGCCAACATATACCGTACAATACAAAAATAAACCAGCTATCTTGCAAAGTTCTCTTGGAGTGAGTCTTAAAAAAAAAACTGGCTTAGAAAATAATTTTGAAGTCACCGCTACAAAAACCAAGTCGGTTAATCAAAAATGGAAACCGGTGTTGGGCGAGCAAGCTCAAATTATAGATCATTACAACGAGTTGGTTGTGAGTTTAAGTCAGAAAGAATCTAAAGTTAAAATGAATTTAATTTTTAGAGCTTTTGACGAAGGTGTGGCGTTTCGCTATGATTTTCCAAAACAAGAAAACCTGAATTATTTTATCATTGCTGACGAGAAAACCGAATTCAATTTGACTGAAAACAACAATGTTTTTTGGTTGCCAGGCGATTTTGACAGTAATGAATACGTGTACAACGAAACCAAATTTTCTGAAATAAACAATGAAAAATTGGATATGAATAATGGAATTGGTGTGAAATCCATTCCCGGAAAATATACCGTTCAAACACCTTTGCAAATGAAATCGCCATCTGGTTTGTATCTCAATATATTTGAAGCGGCGGTGGTGAATTATCCCGTAATGCATTTGGATGCGAATGTTGAAAAATATACTCTAAAAGCCAATTTGGTTCCCAATGCTATCGGTGACAAAGCCTATTTGCAAGCCCCTTGTGTATCGCCTTGGCGCACCATTATGATTAGCGATGATGCCCGCAAAATCGTAGGGTCAAAAATGATTTTAAACCTTAATGAACCTTCAAAAATTGAAGATACTTCTTGGATTAAACCTATGAAGTATGTGGGTATTTGGTGGGAAATGCACGTAGGAAAATCGACTTGGGATTATGCCGGTTCACAAAATGCTCAAAATGCTGACGGAAGCGCTATAGCTACCGGAAAACATGGAGCCACGACCGAAAATACTAAGCGCTATATTGATTTTGCGGCCAAACATGGTTTTGATGGCGTGTTAGTCGAAGGTTGGAACGAAGGTTGGGAAGATTGGGCAGGCAACTGGAAAGAGGATGTTTTTGATTTTGTAACGCCTTATCCAGATTTTAACTTGGAAGAGATTTCGGCTTACGCCAAAGCCAAAAACGTAAAAATGATCATGCATCACGAAACTTCGGGTTCTGTAGGGAATTACGAACGCCACCTGGATCGCGCTTTAGATGTAATGAAAAAATACGAGTACCCTGCAGCTAAAACGGGGTATGTTGGTAAAATTATTCCGCGTGGCGAATTTCATGACGGACAAGCTATGGTGAACCATTTTAACTTTGTAGCACGCCGTTTTGCTGACAATAAATTGATGGTCAACTCCCATGAAAGTTCCCATCCAACCGGTTATAGCCGTACGTATCCAAACTATATTGCGGCTGAATCGGCTCGAGGAAACGAATTCAATGCGTGGAGTAACGGAAATCCTCCTGCCCACGAAACTATTTTGCCTTTCACCCGTCAATTAGGCGGCGCCATGGATTATACGCCTGGGATTTTTGAAATCAAAATGAGTTTTTATGATAAAAATAAAACCGAGCAAGTGCATACTACTTTGGCTAAACAATTGGCTTTGTATGTAACAATGTATTCGCCTTTGCAAATGGCAGCCGATTTAATTGAAAATTATGAGAAATATCCAGATGCGTTTCAATTCATCAAAGATGTGGAGTTGGATTGGGACGAAAGTATTTATCTTGAAGCTGAACCAGGAGATTACTTAACGGTAGCAAGAAAAACTAAAGGAAAAGAATCATGGTTTTTAGGTGCCATTACTGATGAAAACGCCAGAACAACAACAGTGAAATTGGATTTCTTAACCAAAGGACAAAAATACAAAGCCATTATTTATGAAGATGCCAAAGACGCGCATTGGGAAAAAAATCCTATCGCTTACAAAATCAAAACGCAAATCGTAACAGCTGCAACCAAATTAAAATTACAATTAGCAGCCGGTGGAGGAACCGCCATTAGTTTTGAACCGATACAATAAAACTTGTTTTTTTATTAAAAAAGGGAACGATAGTTTGGTAGCTATCGTTCCCTTTTCTATTTTTATATGAAAAAATCATGAAACCTGCTGAAGCTTATATTTTTAGTCAACCGGCTTTGTATCAAAACATCCTGTTGCATTTGCATAGCCTAATTCAGCAACAATTGCCACAAAGTGAGTTGTTGTTCAAATGGGGAATTCCGTATGTGTATTACAAAAAGAAGCCCTTTTGTTATTTAGCTCCCAACCATAAAAAAGGGTTTGTCGATTTGGGATTTGCTAAAGGATTTCAATTGCAACGCAATCAATCGGACTTGGTAGGAGCACATAGAAATACAGTAAAATCGCTACGATATTTCAGTTTAGAAGCTATTGATCACGCAATTTTAGTCGATGTTATTGAAGAAGCCGCAGGCTGATATCGCAAAAAAAAAATCTCTTACAAAGGAGATTTTTTTTTGGTAATTTTTTTTAAAACTAAATTCTGAATTTCCCACCAACGGCAAGTATTCTTTGAAAAAAGAAAAAATCTTGCGAGGCTCTGTCGTCTGGATTAATAGTGGTGCGAATATCGTTCATGTTGATGTATCCGCCTTTCAATTCTCCTTGAACGTAGAAATATTTAAAAAAGGTAACATTTAATCCTGCTTTTATGGAAGTGCCAAATCCAGCAATATGAAAATCATCATAGCGCTCTTTTCCAAGCAATTGAGTGTTGGTTTTTGGGTACAAAAGACCAAAACCGATTCCTTCTGTCAAGTTAACTTGAATTTTATCGGTGTTGTTAATGTTGAATAATTTTGAAATATCATCATGACGAGACACTTCAGTATGAATGTAATTTAAACCATCGGTATGCTCAAAAGTCAAAAACTTTTCATCTGAAAAATCGATAGGAGTGTTATTATAATTCCCATTAAAATTTGAACCCGTGGCGTTACCCGGAATAGTAATGCTTCCCGTTACATTGGCTGTTTGATTTTGCGTCATTACATATTTCATGTGATCTACACCAATAGCAACGCTGTAATGATCTGAAATAAAATACCCCAAACGTAAATTAGTTTGCGGAATGGTCATTTTGGTTGGATTGATATAATCTACATGCCAGCCTTTGGGTTTGTCATGGGCTTTCATGTCGGCTATCGTAAAATTATAATCTTTTCCAGTAAACGTCACATCCGATTTGGTATATGATTCTCTGTTTCCTCCCCACGAAACAAAAAATTTACCTTTGTTGTGTGCGGTGTAACGAATAACATTGGTTTCTTGTGCTAAAGAAATAGCGGTGGTAAAAAGAAAAACAAGGGTGTAATATGAATTTTTCAAGGAACAGATTTAAAAAATTAAAATTGATTGATGGTTTGTCTAATGGCTACAAGTTTGGTCATTAAGGATTCAAAATAATCCAAATGCAACATATTGGCACCGTCACTTTTAGCGTTTGCAGGATCAAAATGCGTTTCAATAAAAATACCGTCAACACCTACAGCGATTCCAGCTTTGGCCACCGTTTCAATCATATCTGGTCTTCCACCAGTTACACCCGCCATTTGGTTGGGTTGTTGTAAAGAATGGGTGACATCCAAAACGGTCGTGGCATATTGCTGCATTGTTGGAATTCCTCTATAATCTACAATCATATCTTGGTAGCCGAACATAGTCCCACGGTCGGTAACCATAACGTTTTCATTTTGACAATCCAATACTTTTTGTACAGCGTGCTTCATGCTTTCGGGACTCATAAACTGTCCTTTTTTTAAGTTGACCACTTTCCCAGTGTTCGCGGCTGCCACAACCAAATCGGTTTGACGCACCAAAAAAGCTGGAATTTGTAAAACATCAACATATTCAGCAGCCATGGCAGCATCTTCGTTGGTATGAATATCTGTTACTGTTGGCACGCCAAATGTTTCCGATACTTTTCGGAGAATTTTTAAGGCTTTCTCATCCCCAATTCCAGAAAAACTGTCAATTCTAGAGCGGTTTGCTTTTTTGAACGACCCCTTAAAAACATAAGGAATTTGTAATGTGTCAGTAATACCTACTAATTTTTCGGCTATACGCAACGCCATTTCTTCGCCTTCAATAGCGCAAGGCCCAGCAAGTAGAAAAAAATTACCGCTTGCTGTATGTTTAATTTGTGGAATTGTATGGATGTTCATGTTTTAATTTTTTTTGCAAAGGTAAATAGCTTTTGCGATTTTAGATAATTTTTAAGATAAATTGTTTGCCTCAGCGCCCGATTTTAAAATGTTTTTTTAAAGTCTTTTTACAACTGCACTAACCGACCTTACCAAGTTGTTTTAAGTCGCAAACCCATAGGAACTAATAATTGTCCTCTTTCGTAGATATTCAAATACAATAAAACGGGCTTTTTTTGGCCTTCCCATGTAAGTTCATAAACATCCAGGAAGCCAGCACCCATATCCGAATTTTTGGATGGAAACGGACAGCAACTTTCAATTTTTTTATACGTAATGGTTTCTCCTTTTGGCCCTGCCAAAGCATTCAAAAAACGCTGCTGATTGATAACATCATTTTTCGTACTACCATAAAAAATATTGACAGGATAATCCTTGTTATAGCCATACTTTTTATCCTTGCTAAAAGCTGCAATTACAAAAGTATTGTTTTTAGAAAGTTTAGGGTAAGGTGCATTATTATCAACATTTTGAAGTGTTGATTTTGTAGTGCTACAAGAAACAAAAAACAAAAGGCTAAGTGCTAGCCCGCAAATTTTTTTCATGGTGGTCATCGTTAACTCAATTTTTAGGGAGCTATCTATTATTGAAAGATTTAGTCCGCAAATATAAGTCTTTTCAAAAATAAATTATCAAACCAATCGAAATGAAATTCTATGCTAAGTGACAGAACTCACACAAATAATTGAAAAGCGTCTTATCTTTGCACTAATTAAATTAGTTAACTATGAATTTTATTTCTCAAACATGGCCTTGGTATATTTCGGGTTTTATCATTGGTCTTGTGATGCTCGCATTGATTTATTTTGGTAAAACTTTCGGAATGTCTTCTAACTTGCGTTCGTTATGTACTTTAGCAGGTGCTGGAAAAAAAGTTGCTTTCTTTGATTTTGATTGGAAAGCATCACGATGGAATTTAGTAGTTGTTCTCGGAACCATGTTGGGAGGTTTTGTAGCCGTAACGTTTTTGAGCGATCCTAACAATGTTGCTATAAATCCCCAAACTATTGAGCAATTGGCTACCCTAGGCATTGACGCTCCAAAAGGGAAGTTGCTTCCTGATGCTCTTTTTGGATCTACAGTATTTGAATCGCCTAAAGGATTACTTCTCTTACTTTTAGGTGGTTTTTTAATTGGTTTTGGTTCTCGGTATGCGGGCGGATGTACCTCAGGTCACGCTATTACTGGCCTAAGTACACTGCAAATACCTTCCTTAAAAGCTGTAATTGGATTTTTTATCGGCGGACTTATTATGGCGCATTTTTTGTTGCCCTTACTTTTAAAACTATAAACAATGATTAAAGCTTTAAAATATCTTATTGTAGGTTTTTTGTTCGGAATTGTATTAACCAAATCTGAAGCCGTTTCTTGGTACCGTATTTACGAAATGTTTCATTTTCAATCGTTCCACATGTACGGAATCATTGGGGTAGCGGTAGCCACCGGATTAATCGGGATGCAATTGGTAAAGCATTTTAAATTCAAAAACATAAAAAAACAACCCATGTCGGTTCCTGATAAGGAAAACGGGAATACGCGTTACTGGTTCGGTGGAATTCTTTTTGGGTTAGGTTGGGCCTTAGTAGGTGCTTGTCCTGGACCGATTTTTATATTATTAGGGGCTGGATTTTTTCCGGTTGCAGTGGTGCTTTTGGGAGCACTTTTGGGTACTTTTGTTTATGGGCTTATCATGAAAAA
>JBOFUD010000332.1:0-1616 GCA_051652385.1 Flavobacterium sp. | reverse complement strand
TTGGCTACCCTATTTATTTTTAAGAAGCATTCGTTGTACCCTCTAAACAATTGCAAAAACAGTCCCTACGTTTAACCCAGATTCCGCATTAGAAATCTACTACAACAAAATTACTCCACCATTTTTATATTTTTTAGCGGAGTTTAGTGCATGAATTTCATTTGTTTTTACTGTTGTTGTTTTGGTCAAATGTACTCTTCGATGTCTTCTTCAAAACCAAAAAATTTTTTCACGAGTGTTCATTTTTAGGGGCGTTCAAGATACGCTTCGCATGGTTCTCCCATTTTTAAATTCAAAATACAAAGGTATGAACTCATTGGTTTCTATTTTTATTTGTATTCGATGAACCCTGTTTATCTCATCGGCTTCTATTTTTTATAGGTATTCGATGAACCCTGTTTAGCTCATTGGTTTACATTTTTTTCAGGTATTCACTGAACGTTGTTTCCATCTTCAAAAATAGTCCGTGTGCTCTTGTTTTTATTGAACAATTCGTTTTCGCCACGAAGTCTACTACGGATTCTGGGTTTAATCGTTCCATGCCTCAATGCATGGAGAAATTATAGGAAAAATTGAGGTTGCGTACCATAAAAAAGGAGCACATTAAAAAACAGCCGCTGTAACAGAGGCCTTTTAACGTACTTCCATGAAGATACTACTGTCGTGCTGTCTTCGCCTTCCTATTGCACCTATTTGGACTTACGCTGCACCTCTTTACTAAAAACGCAACCCACTGGCTCCCCTTTAATATTTAGGAATATACATTTTGCTTTTTATGAATTCCCGAATGTTTTCGGGCTGTTGGACACTTGCCAAGCCAGCGGCGAAGATTTCCTCTGTTATCTTGACGGCGACATTCAAGGACACTTCCAAAATATCAGAGATGTCAGGATAAATCAGTCCTTTCTCAAAATCTTCTGGCAAAACTTGTTCAGCTACTGCTTCAGCAGCTACTAAAAGTAAGCCATCCGTAACACGTTTGGCTTCTGTTGCAAAAACGGCAAGACCCAATGCTGGGAAGATATAAATATTATTTCCCTGCCCTGGATGAAAAAGTTTTCCTTCGTAAGCAACGGGTTCAAACGGGCTACCGCTGGCAAAAATAGCTTTCCCCTTACTCCATTTATAGGCTTGCTCAGCCGTACATTCAGAATGTGAGGTTGGATTAGAGTATGGAAAGATTATAGGACGCTCATTGACCAAAGCCATATTCTCAATTACTTGTTGGCTAAAGGCGCCTCCTACAGTGCTAACGCCAATAATAGCTGTTGGTTCAACTATCATTACTGCATCAGCAAAACTACTGCATTTTGGCGCCTCGTGTGCAAATTGCACTTGATGTTCCAGCAAATCGGTGCGCTCTTTTACAATAAGTCCGTTGATGTCAAACAACCAAATATGCTGCAAAGCTTCTTCGCGTGTTAAGCCATCTTTCATGAATTTGCTTACCAGCATGTCTGCAATACCGAAAGCTGCGGCGCCTGCACCTAGAAACAGGAATCGCTGATCCTTGAAGGTTTTATGGGTTAATCGACTGATGGAAATAAAACCCGCCGTCGCGACCGCAGCCGTTCCTTGAATATCATCATTAAAAGTACACACTTTATCTTTGAATG
>JBOFUD010000331.1:0-2585 GCA_051652385.1 Flavobacterium sp. | reverse complement strand
ACTCAAATACATCTGTCGAAAATTTTTATAAAAATACAATTTTTCAGGAGCTATTTCCAGCTGTCCACTGTATCTTTTCTATTTTAAAAAAAAATAGAAAAGGATGCCGTTCCCATCTGGGCTAAAACAAGGTGCACCAAGAGACAATTGCTTTTGAAAGTTTTCGCTACGAATAAATACAAATTTGATTTCATTCTTATTTTTACACAACTACTCCGCTTGCCTTTCTATCAATTGGCTCCAGCTTTAGCTGGAGTTATGGGGATGGATTGTACTGGCTTTAGCCAAAAAAAGCAGTTAATTTTGGCTAAAGCCTTTAAAACTTTCAAATTTCACCCCTCCAACTAAAGTTGGAGGCAATTAATTTTCAAAAGAAATACCTGAATAGTTACATTTTCATGAATACATTGATAACAATATAGGCACTTCGATTAGTGTCATTCGTGGCTACCTTCTTTTTAAAGCGAACACCCAGCAATCCAAAACAAGTCGATTTAAATCCTTATTTTTACGGCATTAAAAAATTGAAAACAATGAAAAAGATTCTTTTATTAACCCTATCCATGATGAGTTTGACAACAATGGCTCAAAACACACTGACTCCCGAGCTGCTCTGGAAACTAGGTCGCGTTACACCTCTAGGCCTTTCAAAAGACGGAAAAAACGTCATTTATAAAGTCGCTACACCCTCAGTAGCCGACAACAAATCGAGTTCAAAACTGTATTCTCTTCCAATTAATGGCGGAAATGCGAGCGAAATTAAAGACACAAAAGCATTGCTTAACGACAAAAACGTTTCGCCAGACGCAAAATATCTAGTCTATAACGAGGAAGTAAAAATCGATAAAGTTCACGGAAAAGACTTTTATCCCGAACTAGAAAAATCGAATGTACAAATCTACAACGGCCTCGATTACCGCCATTGGGACACTTGGAATGAAGGCAAATTCAACCACGTGTTTTACAAAGAAAACAAAGAGGGAGCCACTGGAATCGATATCCTAAAAGGAGAGAATTTCGATAGCCCACAAAAACCTTTTGGTGGCGACGAAGATTACATTTGGGCTCCCGATAGCAAAAGTATTGTGTACGTGTGCAAGAAAAAAGCAGGCACCCAATACGCCATTTCGACCAATACCGATATTTATGAATACCAACTCGAATCGGGCAAAACCATCAACAGAACCGAAGGAAATTTGGGTTATGATACCGCTCCTCAGTTTTCGCCAAGCGGAAATTTGACATGGTTACAAATGAAACGTGATGGTTATGAAGCCGATAAAAACGATATTATCGTAGATTTCAAAGGCATCAAAACAAATCTTACTGCCAATTGGGACGGAAGTGTAGATCAATTTATGTGGAGTTCCGACGGAAAAAATGTGTTTTTTGTAGCTGCAGTAGACGGCACCAAACAATTGTTTACCGTGAACTTTCCCGGAATGACTAAAATCGCAGTGACCGTTCGCCAAATTACCAAAGGTGATTTTGATGTAAGTGATATTATTGGCTTTGCTGGCGAACACGTTTTGGTGACAAGAACCGACATGAATCATGCTGCCGAAATTTTTTCCTATGATCTAAAGAAAAATACTTGGAAACAATTATCTAATGTTAATACGGAAACCTACAATACTTTAGCGTTACCCAAAACCGAACGCCGCTATGTCACCACAACCGATGGCAAAAAAATGTTAGTTTGGGTAATTTTGCCTCCGAATTTTGATGCAACTAAAAAATATCCCACATTATTATATTGTCAAGGTGGGCCACAATCTCCGTTAACACAAAGCTATTCCTTCCGTTGGAATTTCTCTTTGATGGCGGCGCAAGGCTATATAGTGGTAGCGCCAAACCGCAGAGGAATGTACGGCCACGGACAAGAATGGAACGAAAAAATATCAGGCGATTGGGGCGGACAAGTTATGGACGATTATTTATCAGCCATTGATGATGTAGCCAAAGAGTCGTATGTAGACAAAGCCCGTTTGGGTTGTGTGGGCGCTAGTTACGGCGGGTATTCTGCGTTTTATTTAGCAGGCATTCACAACAATCGTTTCAAAACGTTTATTGCTCACGATGGTGTTTTCAATACGCAGAGTATGTTTGGCACCACCGAAGAAGTCTTCTTTAACAACTGGGATTTTGGAGGGGCATATTGGGAAAAAGACAACGCAATTGCCCAAAAAGCCTACACCACTTTTAACCCAATTACCCTAGTTGACAAATGGAATACACCCATTTTGATTATTCAGGGAGGAACTGATTTTAGAGTCCCAATTGGCCAATCGCAAGAAGCGTTTCAGGCGGCACAATTAAAAGGTATCAAAAGTCGCTTTTTGTATTTCCCAGAAGAAAACCATTGGGTACTGAAACCCCAAAATGCGCAAGTTTGGCAAAAAGAATTCTACAAATGGTTGAAAGAAACGTTGTAAAATAACTAGTATTACTTTCCATTTTAAAGTAACCAACGCTTTTTAAAATCTAATCTCATAATTTAAAACAAATACAATAATGTTTCCAATTTCAATTAAAAATTTGTGTGTCGCTTCAGCTTTTGCCTTAAGCATCAACACCCTTTCGGC
>JBOFUD010000330.1:0-2486 GCA_051652385.1 Flavobacterium sp. | reverse complement strand
TACCCTGAAATATGGCGATGTCGATTTTGACAAAAGCAACACCTCCGTCGGAAATGGTAAGTTGTATATCGTATACGGAAAAACAACCCAAAATCAAGAAATAACGCTCGAAGTGATTAATTATGCCGAAAAAGCGGTATTGAGGGACATTGTTAAAAAATAAACTTATCAGCCATAAAGAAATCAAGTGAAATTCTGCGAAATGAACTTGATTTCTAACTAGTTTTTATTCAAAGTTTTTACGGATTATTTTTTTATCCATTCAATCGGCGTACTTCCATTTTGTAGCAAATAGGTATTCGTTTTTGAAAAATGCTTGTTTCCAAACCATTTACCTTGATTGGCGCTCATAGGCGAAGGATGTCCTGATTCGAGTACCAAATGATTGTTTCGGTCAATAGCACTTCCTTTTTTTTGCGCAAAATTTCCCCAAAGTAAAAAAACAAGATGTTGCTTTTCTGAAGCTAATTTTTGGATAACGGCATTGGTAAACAAACTCCAATCCAAATTTTTATGACTATTTGGACTATCTTTTCGAACACTTAACGTAGCATTCAACAACAAAACACCTTGTTTTGCCCAAGCTTCTAAATTTCCTGAAGTTGGCATAAAAATTTCCTCATAATCATCTGTTAGTTCTCTGTAAATGTTTCGTAAGGAAGGTGGGATTCTAACACCATCATTCACAGAAAAACTCAAACCATTGGCCTCGCCTGCTCCATGATATGGATCCTGACCAATGATGATTACCTTTACTTCTTCAAAGCAACATTGGTTGAAAGCAGCAAATAGCAAAGATTTTGGTGGGAAACAAGTATGGTTTTGATATTCATCATCAACGATTTTTATCAAATTCGAGAAATAATCTTTTTGAATTTCTTCGGATAAAAAGATTTGCCAAGAAGGATGTAAGTGGTCTAGCATATGCTGATAATTAGTTGGCAAAGATACACCAAGAATTCTAAGTGGGTTCATAAAAAAACTACTCAAATTTTAATCAAGCAGTATGATTACAACCAAGCAAATCTCCTATAAATAACATTATGTTTCTCCTTGAAATAGTCTTATTTTTGTATTTCAAAACCAAACAATTTCATGATTGCTATCACCGAAAAAACATTACAGGATTTACAATTTCCTACTGTACTCGAAACTTTATCGAATATTTGTAATACTGATATTGGAAAAGAAAAAGCACTGAAAATTGAGCCTTTCAAAGACAAAGAAACGTTGATGCAAGCTTTGCTGCAAACTTCTGAGTATGTTTCTTCCTTTCAGAACAACAACGCGATTCCAAATCATGGCTTTGATGCGATCAATCACGAAATTAAATTTCTAGCCATTGAAGATAGCTTTCTGGAGGTAGGAAGCTTCAGAAAAATTGCTACGCTATCAAGTACCAGTAATTTTCTACTCACGTTTTTAAAAAAATTCGAGGATTATTATCCCAACTTGAATGCTCGTGCTAATAAAGTGGAGTTTACCAAAACGATTATCACACTCATTGACGAGGTTGTGGATAAATACGGCGAAATTAAAGACAATGCTACGCCCGATTTATTAGATATTCGTAGAAGTATGAATAGCGTACGTGGCAAAGTAAATCAAAGTTTTGGGGTGGCACTGTCGCAATACAATAGCTTGGGATATTTAGATGATATTAAAGAAAGTTTCGTTCAAAATCGTCGGGTTTTGGCAGTTTTAGCCATGTACCGACGCAAAGTAAAAGGCACCATTTTAGGCAGTTCCAAAACAGGAAGTATCGCTTATATTGAACCCGAAACTACTTTGAAATATTCGCGAGAATTAAGCAATTTGGAATATGAGGAAAAAGAAGAAATTACTCGAATCTTAAAACAATTGTCTAATGCGCTCCGTCCCTATTTGCCACTGCTGATTGCTTACCAAGAGTTTTTGAGTGATATTGATGTTATTGCGGCCAAAGCCAAATATGCTAACAAAATTAATGGTATTTTGCCTGAAATTTCCGAAAATAGAAGGCTTTTTTTGAGAGATGCCTACCATCCTATTTTGTATTTGAATAACAAACAAAAAAATGAAGTTACGCATCCTCAAACCATAGAATTTAGCCAAGAAAACCGAATTATTGTCATTTCAGGACCTAATGCCGGCGGTAAAACCATTTCGTTAAAAACCGTTGGTTTGTTGCAATTAATGTTACAATCCGGCATGCTAATTCCGGTACACGAGCGCAGTGAAACCTTTTTGTTTGATAGAATTTTAACCGATATAGGCGACAATCAATCCATAGAAAATCATTTGAGTACCTATAGTTATCGCTTAAAAAACATGAATTACTTTTTAAAAAAATGCAATAGAAAAACCCTATTTTTGATAGATGAATTTGGTACTGGTTCCGATCCTGATTTGGGTGGGGCGCTTGCTGAAATTTTCCTAGAAGAGTTCTACCATAGAGAAGCCTTTGGCATTATCACTACGCACTATTCTAACTTGAAAATTTTGGC
>JBOFUD010000329.1:0-3745 GCA_051652385.1 Flavobacterium sp. | reverse complement strand
GTTCGGATTGTATTTCATTTTTCGAGTTGCTAAGCTACAAAGTAGCTGAGTTTCTAAGTTTTAATAATAAAAATTGTAAAACGCAAATTTACATTTATTGTACTAAAGTTGAAAGTTTGGGCGTTATTAACTTCAAATAAAGAATTTGTTTGTTATTTTTACGCCATAATTTAAGTATACTATGAGTTCTAACTTCGACAAATTTCAAAAACGCAGGTTAATTTCCTCTTATTTTTCAGTAGTATTGAGTGTTTTTTTGGTCTTATTTTTACTGGGAACTTTGGCTCTTTTCATCGTTAATTCCAAAAAATTAGCCGATGATTTTAGAGAAAATATTGCCATGACCGTCTTCTTTAAAAAAGAGGCTACCGACAGTACTTTTAAAGCATTTGAAAAAGAACTTAAGGCTGCCAATTTTCCAAAACAATTTGTTTATGTTTCCAAAGAAAAAGCTGCAAAAGAGCATACCGATATTATTGGAGAAGATTTCTTGACTTTTTTAGGAGAAAATCCATTACAAAATTCATACGATATTAATTTGAAAGCTGATTACGTGGTACGCGACAGCATCACTAGAATCGAGAGTCGCTTGCGTAAAAACGCAATGATTTCGGATATTGTTTACGACAAACAATTGGTGAATTTAGTGAACGATAATATCAAAAAGGTGAGTATGTGGATTTTAATCATCAGTGGGTTCTTGACCGTTATTGCTGTTTTATTAATCAATAGCTCCCTACGTTTATCGATTCACTCCAATAGATTCATCATCAAAACCATGCAAATGGTAGGTGCCACCAAAGCCTTCATTCGCAAGCCATTTGTAGCAAGAAGCATCAAACTAGGAATGATTGGCGCCGGACTTGCCATTGCAGCCCTAGCCTCTTTGCTACTCTATATTGAAACTAATTTTCCTAATTTAGGTATATTAGAAGACAAAACAATAACAGGGTGCATTCTGTTAGGTGTATTTGGACTTGGTGTTTTGATCACCTGGCTGAGCACCTATTTTGCAACGCAACGATTTTTGAACCTCCGAACAGACGACTTGTATTAATT
This sequence comes from Flavobacterium sp., assembly GCA_051652385.1. GTDB lineage: Bacteria > Bacteroidota > Bacteroidia > Flavobacteriales > Flavobacteriaceae > Flavobacterium. The sequence goes on along the minus strand of JBOFUD010000329.1, from coordinate 2,686 downwards.
AAAAAAAATATGCGATTCGCATAAAGCTGAAAGCTACTTAAAATGAAAAATAACGAAGTAAAAAAAGAGTTCCTTTTCGAAAAAACCAATTACATCGTGCTACTGATTGGCATCGCTGTTATTACACTTGGATTTATTTTAATGTCAGGCGGAGGAAGTAATGATCCGGCAGTTTTTAGCGAAGCCATTTTTGATTTCAGACGAATTCGACTAGCGCCTACAACGGTGCTTTTGGGTTTTGGGATAACCGTTTATGCGATCCTAAAAAAAAGCAAACCCGATGCAAGTAAATAAGGGAAAAGCCATAAAGCTGGCATAAAATAAATCTAAGGATTTATTTTTTTTTAAATATAATACCGCTTTAAAAAACAAACTACATGAATACAATACAAGCGATTATCCTTGCTGTAATAGAAGGAATAACCGAATTTTTGCCGGTGTCATCAACCGGACATATGATTATTGCTTCGTCTTTTTTTGGAATTGCACATGATGATTTTACTAAGTTATTCACCATCGTCATTCAACTGGGAGCTATTTTATCAGTAGTGATTTTATACTTCAAAAGATTCTTTCAATCTTTTGATTTCTATTTCAAATTATTGGTTGCTTTTATTCCAGCGGTAGTTTTAGGATTACTGTTGAGTGATTTTATTGATGGCTTACTCGAAAATCCTGTTACTGTAGCCCTCTCTTTACTAATTGGAGGTTTAATTTTACTAAAAGTCGATACGTGGTTCCACCACACCAGTGCTGAAGAGGAAAAAGAAATCACCTACCAACAAGCTTTCAAAATTGGACTTTTTCAATGCTTGGCCATGATTCCAGGGGTATCCAGAAGTGGTGCCAGTATTGTAGGCGGAATGTCACAAAAACTTTCTCGCACCTCAGCGGCAGAATTTTCATTTTTCTTGGCTGTTCCCACTATGTTGGGCGCAACAGCTAAAAAATGCTACGATTATTACAAACTTGGATTGGTATTGAGCGACGATCAAATAAACTACCTTATAATCGGTAATATAGTCGCTTTTGTTGTGGCTTTATTAGCCATCAAAACCTTTATTGGCTTTTTGACTAAGAATGGTTTCAAACTATTTGGTTACTACCGAATAGTAGCTGGAATTATCTTACTTATCATTCATTTTTTCATTCATCCCTTGACTATCATCTAATGACAACCGAAGACTATTTAGAAGGACAAATTCTTTTAATCGACAAACCTTTGCATTTCACTTCCTTTCAAGCGGTGAATAAGTTGAAATATTTATTGATTAACAAGGTTGGATTACCTAAAAAATTCAAAATTGGACATGCGGGAACTTTAGATCCACTAGCCACAGGATTGCTCTTAATTTGCACGGGGAAATTCACCAAACGAATTAGCGAGTTACAAGGACAAGCCAAAGAGTATACCGGTACTTTTCATCTGGGCGCCACTACTCCATCCTATGATTTAGAAACTGAAATAGACCATCATTTCCCTACGGAACACATTACCGAAGCGTTGATACACGAAACTTTAACACAGTTTTCAGGTGAAATTGATCAAAAACCACCTATTTTTTCTGCTATAAAAAAAGAAGGGGTTCGGTTATACGAACATGCACGCGCAGGAGAAACCGTTGAAATTGCCAGCCGAAAAACCACCATTCACGAATTTGAAATCACGCGAATCGCACTTCCTGAAATTGATTTTAGAGTGGTTTGTAGCAAAGGAACCTACATTCGCTCCCTAGCGTTTGATTTTGGCAAAGCCCTTGGGTCTGGGGCACATTTGACAGCATTGCGCCGCACTAAGATTGGAAATTATGATGTTGAAAATGCCTTTACTCCTGCATTGTTCGAGGCTCAAATCGATTCATAAAAAAAACACAAGACAAACTCAAAAACTGAGAATTTGCAATGTGTTTCGTTTGTAACTAAAGTACTTTTATACCATACTATTGTGTTCAACGGTCACGCCTACGCCGTAAATTAATAGTGAGACATTCGTTTCCCTCCAAATAGAGTTGAGGAAACAAAATCATAGAACTTTTCAAAAAGCTTTTTCATACTGATGTTTTTAAATGGTGAAACATTATTTTTAAACACCGATAAAAAAGTAAATCAAATTAATAGACTGGATGGCGATTGCTAAAGTACAAAAATATATCTAAAAATCAATAACTACAATCCATTATTTTTGTTTTAATCAACTGAAATTAAACAACTTAACCTAAACACCTTGCGTTGCATCTTTTTCGACTAACAAATTCATAATTTCTTTTTGGGTAGTCAAACCTTTATCATGCAGATACCACATTTGCAAATCGGCTTTGGCAGTTTCATCAATGATCCCATGTTCCTTTTTGTAATTAACAATAAGGTCAACGGCTGCCTCTGGTCTTGGTCCCCATTCGCCAACAACTTCCGCAGTTGCTTGGTCAATAATGATCAATTTAGGAATAGCTCTGGTTCCATTGGTTAAAAAATGCTGCATCAAGTCATCATTTTCATCTCTAAAAATCACTTTCAAGTCAATTTTATCTGTCTCTAATGCCATTTTATTCATGATGGGTAATAATTGAGCGGCATCGCCACACCATCCTTCAGCCAAAACCAACCAAATATAATCGCTTTGCAAATTTTTTAATTGGGTCGAAATGGTCGAATCCACCTTTATGGTTTTATCCAAACGATTCATTCT
>JBOFUD010000328.1:0-3673 GCA_051652385.1 Flavobacterium sp. | reverse complement strand
GTATACAGCTACAACGATGGACAAACATCAGCCAAAGGAACCAATGGTGGTAGGTATTTGTATGGCGATGCCAATCAGAATATTGTTTTGCCCGATTATCAAAAATTTGGAGTGGATTATATGTTCAAATACAAAGGGTTTTATTCCTTAGGAAGCTATTTTATGACCCAAGCGAGTGTTCCTACCAATATTGCTGGTGAATTCTCCTTGGCCGGCAAATTTACTCCCTTCACTGGAACTCCTGAAGAGTCCAAAAACAGGGTGCTTTCTCGATTAAATTTGGGATCAGGCTTCAATATTCAAGCCGGATATTTATTGCCGTCGAACTGGTCTTTTGGTCTGCGTTATACCCAATTATACCAAGACGAAGTATCCAATTCATTCGATACTTATGATAAAAATTACTCCTTGGTTGCTACCAAATATCTGGCAGGTCACGATTTGAAGATTCAAACAGAAATTGGAAAATCTAATATAAAAGGAGGATCCAATGACTATCTATACGGGCAAGTAATGGTAACTATACAATTATAATTATGAAAAATGCAATCCTTTCTTTCCTTGCGTTTCTATTTGCCATGAACCTCATCGCGCAAGAAAACAACATGTATACCAAATTCTTCAAAGATCCTGAAAACCAACTTCCCGTTCCTATTAACAGCGGAAGTGATTATTACACAAGCTACAATAATGTGATCAAGTTCATCGATAATTTAGCGGTAAAGTATCCTGAAACCATGACTGTTTCGACCATTGGAAAATCGCAACGTGGTAATATGGTTCCCGTGGTTACTTTAAATAAAAAAAACAGTACAAACGATGCTCAAAAAGTGAGAGTAACTTTCTTAGGAAGCATGCATGGAGATGAACCTATAAGCACGGATGCCCTGCTGAATACCTTGTATGAAATTCTTGAAAACCCAAGCTACAACTCGTATTTGGATAAAGTAATTCTTCAAATTATCCCGATCGTTAATGTAGATGGTCACAAAGATGAAACCCGTGTTTCTAATGATGAAACCGATCTAAATCGAAATTTAGGAATTCTCAATGTTCCAGAAACAGTCAACGTAAAAAATGCAATTAACAGTTTTGATCCTCAAGTGGTGATTGATTTTCATGAGTACAATCCAAATCGAAAAGATTTTTTAGAAATCGATGATTGTTTGACCTCCTCCTATGATGCTATGTTTTTATTTACAGGTAATTTGAATGTTGATCCCAATATTCGTCACATGATCGAAAATGAATTTGTAGCACCTACCAAAGTTGTTTTGGAAAACAATCACAGAGTAGTCCGTAATTATTGCTCCTCGCAACGTATGAATAATGAAGTTATTCTGAATATTGGAGGCATTACCTCTCGCTCTAGTGCTACCAATTATGCCTTGCAAAACAGAATTTCTGTTTTAATGGAAATTCGTGGAGTAACCGAGAAAGAGAAAGCGGTGAAACGAAGAATTGAAACCTCAACCTTGGCAGCTTTATCCTATTTGAATATAGCCAATACGCTTTCTGCGACCCTAAAAACTACTGTTGAAAAAGCGAACCAAAAGGCAATCGAAGGCAAAGCCCCGGTGGTAGTGGAATCAAAACCAACCATGATTGAATCTAATTATCAATTTGTCAATACTTGTACCAATGAGTATGTAAACTACAAGTTCAAAGCAAAAGATAATAACAATTCAATCGCCGAAGTTACGAGAAAAAGACCCGAAGGATATGTAATTATTACCAAAAGCAAACCTTTATACAATGTATTGAGAACATCTGGAATTGAGTTTTCTGTAACGGATCGACCCAACAAAATGGCGATCGAAACCTATACTTTGAATGATAACGGTGCCTTCGAGCTTCAGAAACAAGAAATGGAAATCCCTTCGGGTTCTATTCTGATTAAGGCACATCAAAAAATGGGCAATGTAATTGTTGATTTGTTAGAGCCCGAAGGAAACAATTCGTTGTATCAAAATAAAATTTTAAAATTATTGCCAAATTCAAATAGGTTACGACTATTTCGTGTGAGTTTAAGTCAAATCGTTCAACTACAAAATTAATTCATTATGCAAAAACTACTTAAATACACTATAGCTGCAGTATTCGTTTTTACAAATTATAGTAATGCACAAGAAATAAAGGAAGCTAAAAAAACCGATTCCACTTTTATGTACAAAAACGGAGAGGGAACTTTTATTCATGTAGGAAAAAAGAATAAATCGGTCATTCATATTTCAGGCGCCCTCCAATCTGGTATAGCATTTAATAAAGCCGATGATGGAAAGGATACCGAAAACAGCAGTAGAATGTCGATAAACTTGGCACGTATCTATCTTAATGGCTCTTTTTTAAATGATAAAGCACGTATCGGTTTAGTAACCGATTTTACCGGAACCAAAGGGCTTTTAGAGGCTTGGGTGGGTTTGAATTTATATAAAGACAACGCGTATTTGTACTTTGGTGAAAAAAGAACCAATACCAACAACCGCTTAGCTTTAGAAGACGAACGTTTTGCACAAAATATTTCGCAAACCATTGCGGGACAATCCAACGATGGCGTTGCTTACGGTGGTTTGATGCAAAACTTTGTGGGCGCTACACGAGAAGGAGGATTATTTGTAGAAACTAATTTCACCATCGGAACCATGCGAATTTACCCGTCGATATCGGTTACCACAGGAGACGGTCAAATTGCATTTGGCGAAAAGGCAGATGCTGGTTTAAAATATGGTGGGCGTATAGACATCATGCCCCTTGGTGATTTTATCAAAAACAATGCATTTATAAGTCATGATTTGTACTATGAACCCACTTTAAAAGTTGCCTTTGGTGTGGCAGGAAGTTACAATGTAAAAGCTAGCGAAGCCAGAGGAAGCGGTAATGACCTGATTTCTGGTATTTTTGATAAGGACGGAAAAGCATCTTATGCAGATTATAGAAAAATTGTAACCGATTTTATCGTAAAATACAAAGGCTTTTCTTTTATAGGAGAATATACCAATGCCTCTGTAAATGCCAAAGATTTATACAGCAATAGCTCGGCCACTTCTTTATTAACAGCCGAAACAACGGCTGCAAAATACAATATGGGTTATGGTATAAATTTGCAATCTTCGTATGTAACCAAAAGTGGATGGGCATTTGATACTCGTTTTTCATTCATCGAGCCAGAAGTAGCTTCAACCACATCTTTGATTCAAAAGGAAAATTGGTACACTGTTGGGGTGAATAAATACCTAAAAAACAACGCCTTGAAAATTGGTATCAACACTTCATACATAGATCGAAAAGTAACACCTGTAAGCACTTCGAATTGGAACACTAATCTGGGTGTGCAACTAATATTCTAAAAATTACTATCATGAAAAAATACCTATATTCAAGTTTATTAAGCATTGTTTTCCTCACGGGATGTTCCTCTGACTTTTCCGAAGAAAAAATAGAAATTCCAACCAATGCCTTTCAAGAATTATTGATTTCTGAACTAGCTACGTTTGTGAATACTGATGTCAATGGTGGAGGAAAAAGAAATCATTACATTGAATTGTATAACGGCACCGATAATGCTATCGATTTGTCAAATTACGCCATTGGTTATCAAGCCACAAAAGACGAGGCGACCTTATCTGAATGGGATTTTACAGATCCTACAAACGTACTTGTATTAACAGGTTCA
>JBOFUD010000327.1:0-7648 GCA_051652385.1 Flavobacterium sp. | reverse complement strand
TCACCGAATTACATTTCCTTAAAGCGCAATTTTGATGCGGCATTGTGGAAGAAAATGATGCGTTACGGATTACCTATTTTGATTGCCGGAATTGCTTTTGCGGTAAACGAACATTTTGATAAAATATTATTGGGCTATTTGTTACCAGAGAACATCGCCAAATCTGAGGTCGGAGCATATTCGGCCTGTTATAAATTGGGACTTTTTATGGTGCTTTTTGCCACCGCTTTCCGATTGGGAATTGAGCCGTTTTTCTTTAGCCACGCTAGTAACGAAAATGCGCCTCAAACCTATGCGGTGATCACCAAGTATTTTGTCATTTTTGGTTCGTTGATTCTTTTGGGAGTCATTGTTTTTGCCGATATTTTGAAAATATTATTGCTAGACAATGAATCGTATTGGGAAGCCATGAAAGTAGTGCCGTTAATTATCTTGGCCAATTTCTTTCTAGGCATTTACAACAACCTTTCGGTTTGGTACAAATTAACAGACAAGACGATTATTGGCGCCTACATTTCTATTGTTGGCGCCCTTTTAACCTTGGGTTTAAATTATATTTTAATTCCATTATACAGCTATTACGGTTCGGCCATTGCTACCATTTCGGCTTATGGCAGTATGATGTTTATTTCCTATGTTTTAGGAAAAAAATACTATCCAATTCCTTATGATATGGAAAAAATAGGAGCGTATTTGGGTATTTCTATACTGTTTTCCGTGATTTCATTCTACGGATTTCGAGAGAATTATTTTGTGGGAATCCCATTATTGCTAGTATTTCTTTATTTCATTTACCATAACGAGAAAACCACAATTTTGAATATTATGAAACGTAAAAAATAAGAAGGAGCTATTCCTGCTGTACGCTATATCTGTGGTCCTGAACCCCAGGACCACAGGATGCCGCTTCCATCAGGGCTAGGGCCAAGTAGTAATCAAGAATTTTAGATTTAAAAAAAATGAAAATCAACATCATCAATACCTCCGCACACGAATTGCCTCATTACGAAACCATCGCTTCAGCAGGTATGGATTTGCGTGCCAATATAGCGGAACCAATTACACTTTTACCCTTGGCGAGAGCCATTGTAAAAACGGGTTTGTTTATCGAATTACCCATAGGTTATGAAGCGCAAGTTCGTCCGCGCAGTGGTTTGGCGGCCAAAAACGGAATCACCGTTCTCAATGCTCCTGGAACAATTGATGCCGATTATAGAGGGGAAATTGGTGTGATTTTAGTAAATTTATCCAATGAGACTTTTGTGATCGAAAACGGAGAGCGCATCGCCCAACTAATAATCGCCCAACACGATCGCGCCGAGTGGGTCGTAGTCAACGAATTATCGGAGACAGCCAGAGGCGCTGGAGGTTTTGGAAGCACTGGAGTAAAGTAAATATTTAAAAATTTAATAATTCAATGATTGAACGGTTTTTAAATCTTTCAATCATTCAATTTTTTAATCTCTCAATAAAAAATGAAAATAATAGTACCAATGGCCGGTCGCGGCTCTCGTTTAAGACCACATTCTTTAACCGTACCTAAACCATTAATTCCTGTTGCAGGAAAACCCATCGTACACCGTTTAGTAGAAGATATTGCCAAAATATTAAAACAACCCATAGAAGAAATTGCTTTTGTATTAGGAGATGAAGCTTTTTTTGGAGACGACGTGGTAGCAAGCTTGCAAGAATTAGCACATGGATTAGGAGCCAAAGCTTCTATTTATCGTCAGGATTTACCCTTGGGAACGGGGCATGCCATTATGTGCGCCAAAGAATCGCTATCGGGACCCGCTGTGATTGCTTATGCCGATACCTTGATTCGTGCCGATTTTGAATTAGATCCCGAAGCAGATGCCGTAATTTGGGTCAAACAAGTCGACGAGCCAGAAGCTTTCGGAGTGGTAAAGTTAAATGAGCAAAGCGAAATTGTAGAATTGGTAGAAAAGCCCAAAGAGTTGGTAAGTGACTTAGCCGTTATCGGAATTTACTATTTCAAGGACGTAGCGGATTTAAAACAAGAATTACAAAAGGTGTTAGACAATAACATCCAAAACGGAGGGGAATACCAAATCAACGATGGCATCAAAGGAATGATGGCCAACGGAAAAGTATTCAAAACCGGAAGTGTTGAGGAATGGATGGATTGTGGCAACAAAAATGTAACCGTTGAAACCAACGGCCGCATGTTAGGTTTTTTACATGCTGATGGAGAAAATTTAGTAGATCCTTCGGTAAAGCTGGAAAACAGCACCATTATTCCACCGTGTTTTATTGGTCCTAATGTCGTTTTAAATAATGCTGTAGTTGGCCCTAATGTGTCGCTTGGAAAAGGGTGTCATATTACCAATACTACCATCAAAAACAGTTTGGTTCAAACGCATGCCCACATCAAAAATGCCGTTTTAAATAATGCCATGATTGGAAATCATGTGGCGTACGATGGTAATTTTACCAGCATCAGCATAGGAGATTATTCGGTTTTAGAATAAAAAAAGCGAAAAATGAATCGTAGCATTGTAGCATTCTTGGTTATGGGATTCTTTGGAATGCCCACTTGGGTTCAGGCACAAACCGAACCCGAGGAGATAGCTATGGCTACAAACGAATTTCAAGATTCTTTTTATGAAGCTTTGTTGCAAAAAGGAATCGAAAATCACGACAAAGCCATAGTGGCGCTAGAAAAATGCTTGAAATCGCAACCCGATGACGCAGCGATTCATTATGAGTTGGGTAAGAATTATTTAGCGTTAAAAAATTATGAAAGGGCTTATGCTTCTTTTGAAAAAGCCACCAAAATCGATCCCACCAATAAATGGTTTTGGGTAGGAATGTATGATGTCTCGTATGCAACAAAGGACTACGCGAAGGGGATTCTGGTGTTAGAAAAACTCATTCCTTTGGATTCAAAATTCAAAGAAGATTTGGTGAGTTTGTATATGGCAACGAACCAACTCGACAAAGCTTTAGAAGCAATCAATCAACTGAATGAAACGGTTGGTAAAACGGATCAGCGAGAAGCCTACAAAATCCGAATTTTATCGCAGGGGAAATATCAAAACACTGAAATTGAAAATTTAGTGAGTCAAATCGAGAAATTTCCCAAAGAAGAATCCAATTATATCGATTTGATTTATCGCTACTCCAAAAACAATGAAGTTGAAAAAATGCTCGAAGTAGCTAAAAAGTTAGAACGTGAAATTCCAAGTTCTGAGTGGGCGCAAGTGAGTTTATTTAAATTTCATATCGAAAAAAATGACGGTCCCAAAGCGGTACGTTCGATGAATATTATTTTAGAAAGCAGTAAAATCGATGCTAAAATTAAACATCGGGTATTGAATGAGTTTTTACTTTTTGCGGAGAAAAATCCATTGTTCGATGCCGATTTGGAGCGAGCCATTGCCACTCTTGCCTCGGATTCTACGGTTGCCGTTGCCAAAGAAGTAGCTGCTTTTTATTACAAAAAGCAACAATGGGAAAAAGCAGCCAAATATTATGAAAAAGCGCTTACTGTGGCTCCGAACCAAGATATTGAAACGCCTATTTTACTATTACAATCTTTAACCGAGTGGCAACAGTTTGATACACTCGTTATTAAGGCACAATCCTTGATGGAGTCGTATCCATCGCAACCTCAGTTTTATTTTTATGCGGGTTTGGCGTACAATCAGTTGAAGCAATTTAAAAAAGCAAAAGACGTTTTAGAAACAGGAATTGATTATGTGATTGACAATCCTATTTTAGAAGCTAATTTTTACATTCAATTAGGGGAGTGCTATAACGGACTTGGAGATATCGCTAAAAAAGAATTATACTTCGAAAAAGCCAATCAATTAGTAAAAGAAAAGAAATAATGAAGAAATACGGGATACTTATAGTACTACTAACGGTACTGTCATGCAAAACCAAATCGGTTGCGGTGCTACTTCCCAACAAGGAGAAGGCGAAGACTTCAAGTTCGGTTATTGAAAAATTGTATCAAAATAAGAACGATTTTTCTACCCTCTATATCAAAGCAGGCGCCAACTACTCAGATGCTAAAATGGCACAAAATGTAACGGCTGAAATTAGAATTAAAAAAGACGAACAAATAGTAGTTAGCGTCCGATTTTTGGGCATCACGATGGCCAAAGCGTCTATTACCCCTGTCGGTGTTAGTTACTACGAAAAAATCAATGGCACTTATTTTGAAGGCGATTTCAAAGGTTTAAGTCAGTGGTTAGGTACCGATTTGGATTATTCTAAAATTCAAAATCTCTTGATCGGTCAACCCATAGACGATTTGACAAAAGGGGAATATACAGAAACCTTCGCTGCCGACCAATACTATAAACTGGAGGAATCTTCAAGAAATAATATTCAAAAATATTTTTATATCGATGCGCTAAAATTTGTGATGCAAAAGCAGGAGATTGCACAAGCCAAAGAGGGAAGAAGCATTGAGGTTGCCTACGGGAATTTTCAGCAATATGCGAATATCCTATTACCTTCAAGGGCTGAAATTATAGCAATACAACCAAAAGGGAAAACCGAAATTAAACTCAATTACAACACGGTCACGGTAAATGAGGCACTAAGCTTTCCGTACAGCGTGCCCAATGGTTACAAAAAAATTCTAATTAAGTAAATGTGTATCAAAAGATTTGTATCATGCCAAAATTTCTCTTAAGTATCCTTTTTATGTGCCTGACTTCATTGGGTTGGGGGCAAGAATCGCAGCAAGAAAAGTTAGAACAACGCAAAGCCCAGATTCTTCAAGAAATTAGAGAAAATGAAAAGCAATTGCAGTCGGTTAAGAAAAAAGAAAAATCAGCTGTGACTGTGGTCATGTTACAGGCCAATAAAATCAATTTGCAGGAACGTTTGATTAAAACCACTGAAAAGCAGGCGAAGATTTTGGGTAACGATATGTACATCAATCAGGTTAAAATTAATAAGCTCAAGAAGGAGTTAGAAATCTTGAAAGAAGACTATTCTCGCATGATTGTCAAGTCGTATAAAAGCCGATCAGAGCAAAGTAAAGCCATGTTTTTATTGTCGTCTGAAAACTTTTTACAAGCCTACAAAAGAGCGCAATACATGAAGCAATATTCCAGTTTTCGAAAAATGCAAGGCGAAGATATTCAATCAAAATCCCTTCAATTACAGGATTTTAACGGACGATTGTCGCTGCAAAAAAAACAAAAGCAAAAGATTATTGTGGAACGCGAAAAAGAGCGTCTGGTTTTAGAAAAACAACGCAAGGAACAACAGCGTCTGGTGAATACTATCAAAAAAGACAAAAACAAAATCATGGCTGCGATTCGTAAAAAACAATCGGAAACCAAGGGTATAGACCGTCAAATTGATCGATTGATTCGTGAAGCCATTGCTGAAGCCAATAGAAAGGCAGCCAAAGACGGTGTGGTGTCCTCAGGATCTGCATCCCGAATTGTTTTAACCGCCGAAGCCAAAATTTTGGCCGATAATTTTAGAGCCAACAAAGGCAAACTTCCTTGGCCGGTCGAAAAAGGCTTTGTCTCTTTAGGTTATGGCAAACAAGCACACCCGGTATTTCCAACGTTGGTGATCAATAACAGTGGTGTTGAAATTACAACCGACTCAGGATCGTCGGCTCGTGCCGTTTTTGCTGGTGAAGTAACCAATATTATGGTGCTTTCTCCCGTAAATAAAGCGGTAATGATTCAACACGGAGATTGTTTTACAGTGTATCAAAATTTGAGTTCGGTGGCTGTTTCGAAAGGTGACAAAGTGGGCATCAAACAAAATATAGGAAAAATCAGAACCAATGGTGAAGGAAAAACCGTTTTGAAATTTACCATTTCTGAAAATGCCAATTACAATAATCCTGCAAATTGGTTGTACAATATGTAGCTGTTTTTGGTGATCGATAAACGGAGTAAGCACTATTTTGTCATAAGATAAAATAGTGCTTTCTGATTTTCTAGGCTTTAAATACTTATTTTTGCTCCCAAAAAATATTGCTACATGCTCAAGTCTCTATATCATTTTTTACTACTTTCAGGTTCCGTTATTGCAGTTGCACAACCTTCCCAACAAAAAAATTTAGAATCCCGAAAAGCGAAGATTCAAAAGGAAATTATTGAAAATGAAAAAAAACTACAAACCGTTAAGAAACAAGAAAAAACGGTAGTTCATGTGATCGATTTGCAAAACCAAAAAATAAAGCTGAAAGAAGCGTTAATCGAGACTACAGAAAAACAAACCCAATTATTGAGTAATGACATGCAGTCCAACGAACTGAAAGTAGCACGATTGGATAATGAGTTGCATTTACTCAAGGCTGACTATGCTGAGATGATCCTTAAATCGTACAAGAGTCGTTCACAAGAAAGCAAAGCCATGTTTGTGTTGTCTTCCTCGAGTTTTTTGCAAGCCTATAAACGCATGCAATACATGAAACAGTATGCGAGTTTTCGAAAAAGTCAAGGTCAAGAAATTGAAGGAAAGGCCCGCGTATTGGTTGGTTTTCATAAAAAACTAGAGGTTCAAAAAAGCCAAAAGAAACAATTAATTGCCGAAAAGGAACGAGAAAAAACAGCACTTGAAAGCGAAAAAAAGGAACAACAAAAAATTGTGGTACTGCTTCAAAAAGATCAAAAGAAAATTGTTGCCGACATTAAGAAAAAACAACAACAGGCAAAGGCAATCGATAGAGAAATTGATCGATTAATTCGTAAAGCCATAGCCGAAGCCAATCGAAAGGCTGCTTTGGCCAGAGCAGCCAAGGAAAAAGCAGCTCGAGAAAAAGCACTTCGTGAAAAAATAGCCAGTGAAAAAGCATTGGCTGCAAAAATAGCCAGTGAAAAAGCGTTAGCTGCAACAACAACAAGCGCAACGAAAGCCACAGCAGTTCCCAAAATAAAGGAAGTGGTAGTCAAAGAAATCCCTAAAACGGTTAGTGCTCCTGTATCTACCACCAAAATGGAATTGAATGCCGAAGGAAAATTAGTCTCCGATAATTTTAAAGCCAATCGTGGAAGATTACCTTGGCCGGTAGATCGAGGGGAGGTGTTTTTATCTTTCGGAACGCAGCCGCATCCCGTGTACAAAACCTTGACCATTAACAATAGCGGCTTGTCGATTTCGACGTACAAAGGCGCGCAAGCACGCGCAGTTTTTGCTGGAGAAGTGACTTCTGTAATTACTATTTCTAACAGTAAGGCAGTGATGGTGCAGCACGGAGATTATTTTACAGTATACCAAAATTTATCTAATGTTACCGTTCGAACGGGCGATAAAGTGACGATCAAGCAAGGCTTGGGAACGATTAGTACCAATTCAGACGGGAAAACGCTTTTGAAGTTCACCTTGTGCCAAAACGTGAATTATATCAATCCGCGACCGTGGTTGTCTGCTAAATAGTAGGAATAAAATGGTGAACGCTATTTGATTTTTGTTGTTGATTTGTAGCTCATACTAGGACTCAAAACAGGGAGAGGCTACTTTGCGTCTCCGCAGCTGTGCGCGACAAATTGTACGCCAAGACGTATAGATCTGAAAGGAGTATGTTTGGGACTCCCGTTCATATAAATAAGGCATTCTTTGAAATGGTAGCCGTCACAGAGAGTCATTTAATTTTTTTTTAAATAAAAGGATTCCTTACTTTTGGAGCTATGAGAATTTT
>JBOFUD010000326.1:0-1967 GCA_051652385.1 Flavobacterium sp. | reverse complement strand
GGAGCCCATCATTTTGATGTAGCAAAATTTGGCGCCGACTGGGCTTACACTATGGATGGCAGCCAGATTGGCGAATTAGAATATGAAAATTTCAATGCTGCTGGAGCCAAAATCACTTTCAAAGGAAAGAGCGTTCATCCTGGTTATGCCAAAGGAAAAATGATCAACTCGATGCTTATTGCTAATGACTTTATCAGCGATTTACCCAAAGGAGAAACCCCGCAAGAAACCAAAGGTTATGAAGGTTTTTTCCACGTACATCATTTGAAAGGAAGTATCGAAGAAACGGTTTTGGAACTCATTATTAGAGATCATTCGAAAACGAAGTTCGACAAAAGAAAAGAGCGCATCGAGAAAATGGTAAAAAAGGTCAACAAAAAATTTGCCAAACAATTCGGAGAACCCATTGCCATTGCCGAGATCAACGATCAATACTATAATATGAAGGAAAAAGTGCTTCCAGTAAAACATATTGTGGATATCGCTGCAGAGGCCATGAAGCAAGTAGGTGTAAAACCCATTATCAAACCTATTCGTGGCGGAACAGATGGCTGTCAATTATCCTACAAAGGATTACCTTGCCCTAATATTTTTGCTGGTGGTCATAATTTTCATGGAAAATACGAATATGTTCCCGTAGAAAGCATGCAAAAAGCAGTGGATGTCATTGTAAAAATTGCCGAATTGACTGCAAGTACAGATTTTGAAATCGCTGCACCAAAATCAAAACGTAAACCTTAAATTTTATCGCCATTCACTGATTTAACATCGCAAAAAACATCTAAAACCTCCAAATAGTCCGTGGACCATTTGGAGATTTTTTTTATTAGCAGTAAAAACTTAACATTAGTACTGCTTAATTTTCACTACATTTGTTAATATACAATAAACTATTTAGTAACAATTTATTAATGCTACTCGCTATTGACCCAAAAATCTTTAACAAAAACTGATTATGACAGAAAACAACGATGCCATTGCAACACCGGAAGCCGTCCCTATTCCTGAAAAGACAACACCAGAAACCAACAAAAAAGTCGCCATCAGAAAACGCAGTACGCAAAAAGCTGCCCAAGACACAGCAAGTACAGTATCCGAGGTTCTTACTACTGAAAAAACAGATCTTACTTCAACTCGCAAAAAGGCAAAATCTAGCCCTAGCCCAAAAAAAGAGGAAAGCGATATTCCATCAATCGAAAGCACCACAAAAGAAGCAGTGATTACTGAAGAACTAGTTACCGACAGCGAAACAACATCAAAAGGCAAAAAGAAGAAAAAAAACAAAGTAAAAATGAAAGAAAAAGAAAAAGAAAAAAAAGCCAAAGCTAAGGCGAAAGAAAAAGCGAAAGCAAAAGCAAAAAAAGCAAAAAAGGCTAAAAAAGACAAAGCCAAAAAAGCCAAGGTTAAAGCCAAGGCAAAAGAAAAAAAGGCTAAAGCTAAAGCTAAAAAAACCAAGAAAAACAAAAAGAACAAAAAGAAATAAGCAGTGTCTCTACAAGAAAAAATCCCAAATTCTAATAAAAAAGAATTTGGGATTTTTAGTAAGAATACAGAAAACTACTTCTTCTTATTTAGAGCAGCACTCATTTCAAGTGAAATTGCAGAACGCTCCATTTTCAATTTTCCAGACATAGTTTCGATTACTACAGTGGTTTCAGCTACTTCGGAAACTTTTCCGTGCAAACCACTTTTAGTGACAATTTTATCTCCCACTTTCAAGCTGCTTTCGAATTCTTTTTCGTTTTTGGCACGTTTTTGTTGTGGTCTAATCATAAAGAAATAAATGACTACAAACATTAATAAAAACGGCAAAAACTGTTGTACTTGTTCCATAATAATCTTAATTTGTTATTTTACGTTTTGTTTTGATTCTGAACTTCGCGTTAGGATTATTATAGCAACCCTCTTCCTACTTTTAGCAATTTCTTACTCTCAGTCAATTCTTTAACCAAGTTATCCAAAATTCC
>JBOFUD010000325.1:0-10577 GCA_051652385.1 Flavobacterium sp. | reverse complement strand
TGGTGCACCTTGTTTTAGCCCAGATGGGAACGGCATCCTTTTCTATTTTTTTTTAAAATAGAAAAGATACAGTGGACAGCTGGAAATAGCTCCTGAAAAATTGTATTTTTATAAAAATTTTCGACAGATGTATTTGAGTTATTGGGAACTAAAAAATTGGTTTACCACCGTAGAGTATACGATTGTGGGCAGCGGAATTGTGGGTTTGCATGCCGCGTTGCGTTTGAGAGAACGATTTCCTGTTGCCAAAATTTTGGTATTAGAGAAAGGAATGTTGCCGCAAGGGGCTAGTACCAAAAACGCTGGTTTTGCCTGTTTTGGAAGCCTTTCGGAGATTGTTGATGATTTGAAAACGCATACCGAAGAAGAGGTGATTGCCCTGGTACAAAAGCGTTGGTCGGGTTTGCAATTGTTGCGCAAAAGGATACCGGATTCAATTTTGGATTATAAACCCTTCGGAGGCTATGAATTATTTTTGGAAGAGGAGGAAAGTTTGTACCGCGAGTGTTTGCAAAAAATGGCTTTTGTCAACGATATTTTGAATCCTATTTTTAGAGGTGGCGTTTTTGTCAAAGAAACAGATCGTTTTGGATTTAAAGGAACCAACGAATACCTGATTTTTAATCCTTTTGAGGGACAAATTGATACCGGAAACATGATGCAGGAGCTCTTGCGGCAGGCTGTAGCGGCCAATATTTTGATTTTGAATCAACAAACCGTTACGGGTTTTCAGGATCATGGATCGCATGTTGAGGTAGCCTTGGGTGATTTTAGTTTTTCGACTCAAAAACTCTTGTTTGCTACCAACGGTTTTGCTGCTGAACTCACGCAAGGTCAAGTAAAACCCGCGCGTGCTCAGGTACTGATTACAGCGCCTATTCCGAATTTGGATATCAAAGGAACGTTTCATTTGGATCGGGGGTATTATTATTTTAGAAATGTTGGCGACCGAATACTGTTAGGTGGTGGACGCAACTTAGCCTTCGAGGAAGAAACCACCACCGAAATGGGACAGACCGAAATTATTCAAAAAAAATTGGAACAGTTATTAAAAGAAGTAATTTTGCCGAATCAAGAAATTGAAATTGCACACCGATGGAGCGGCATTATGGGAATAGGCAATAGCAAAAATCCCATAGTAACGAACCTGTCTCAAAATGTTTATTGTGGCGTTCGCATGGGCGGAATGGGTGTGGCAATTGGCAGTTTAATAGGAACCGAATTAGCAGATTTAGTATAATGGCAACCAGAATTACCCCCAAAAAAACAACAACTAAAAAACCCGTTAAAAAACCAGCATCAAGTTTTGGAAGTAAGTTAAAATCTTTTGTGTTTAAGGTTTTATTGTGGTTTTTTGGACTTTCTATTTTTTCGGTGGTTGTTTTTAAATTTGTTCCTGTTCCTTTTACCCCATTAATGGTGATTCGTTTTTTTGAAAACGTAGCCGATGGAAAAGAAAATCATTTCAGCCACGATTGGGAACCCATTGAAAATATTTCGATGAACCTACAAAAAGCTGTAATTGCAAGTGAAGATGGTACGTTTTTGACGCACAACGGTTTCGATTTTTTGGCTATGCAAAAGGCTTTCAAAAGCAACGAACGAGGTCGAAAAATTAAGGGAGGAAGTACTATTTCGCAGCAAACGGCCAAAAATGTCTTTTTATGGCAGGGCCGAAGTTATTTGCGTAAAGGTTTGGAAGCCTATTTTACGGTTTTGATCGAAACTATTTGGGGCAAAAAACGCATCATGGAAGTCTATTTGAATAGCATCGAAATGGGCGATGGCGTGTATGGCGCTCATGCGGCTACACAATATTGGTATCGAAAAGATGCCTCAAGTTTGACCAAAATGCAGGCAGCCGGAATTGCGGCTATTTTGCCAAATCCCCGAAAGTACAAAGCCACAAGTTCCTCTTCTTTTATTAACAATCGAAAAGCCAAAATTGTTCGGGTCATGGGACATGTAGGCACGGTAAATTATAAATGAAACCACTACCTCCCTTTTGTTGGCCTTTGTTGTTGCTTCCTTTTTTAGGAATAAGTCAATCTTCGAGTAGGCATCAAATTGGAGTATTGTTAGACAATGATTTGTATGCTTCTCTAAAAAACGACCGTTATTACACCAACGGGATTACGTTGTTTTATGGCTATTTGAACGCTAAAACTACAGAGGAACTGCTTAAGAAAACCACCGAATTTCGTTTGGGGCAATATATTTATACTCCAAAAACCCGACTGGCTAACAAAATTGAAGTCAACGATCGTCCCTTTGCAGGCTATTTGTTCGGAGAGGTTAATCAAACTTTTTTTATGGCCAACGATGCTGTTTATCAAACAACGTTGCAAATAGGGAATGTGGGTCCCAATTCTCTCGCCCAACAAATGCAAAATGGCCTACACAATGCGTTGTCGTTGCGGCATGTGGAAGGATGGCAAAATCAAATAAAAAACATTTTTGCCCTGCAAACGCAGTTTCGCTACACTAAAAAACTTTTATCAGACAAGCCTTCGCCTCGTTTTGATATTCATTTTCAAACGCATGCTATGTTGGGAACTATTCAAACGAGTATGAATGCAGGGTTTTTTACTCGATTTTCGCTACAGAATTTACTTCCATTAGTGCGATCCAATTTTTATGATAGCGGTGTGTTGGGAACATCCAAGGCGTCTGAAATATACCTTTTTGTGCACCCTAGTATACAATATCAAGGGTACGATGCCACGATTCAAGGCAGTCTTTTTGGTTCCAAAAGCCCTGTCGAATTAGATCTCATTCGCTGGCGCTTTCATACTGCTGCGGGTATCAAGTATCATTTTAACCAATTCAGTGCGCACTACACTTTTTACTACCGCTCCAAAGAGGTTGATCATCCGGTCAATGTCGGCTACTATTATGGCTCGATTGGGTTGTCCTATATCTTAAAGTAACCAAAGCAGTTTTTGTTTTTGGAGCTTTGCGTTTCCTTTTCATAACAACGCCTCGTCCTGCACTACGCTATATCTTTTTTGTACACTTTACAGGTCGAAAAACCTGTAAAGTGTACAAAAAAGGATGCCGCTTCGGTCAGGGCTAAGCAGTACTTTTTGTTTTTCAAACGAACGATCAAAAGAGCGCTTTACACAACAAGTTACTCTATAATGCTATTTTTTTGCTCCTCAAATATTTTTGGATCTTATACAAACAAAAAAACATCCCCTAAAGGATGTTTTTTATCTAAAAAAAAAAAAAACGACTTGTAAAAGTTGACTTATTCTTGTAACAGAATTTGGGACAACAATAGCAGAATTCCCATCAACAAAATCAACCCCGTAACTGTGATGACAATGTTTGATGTTTTTTTTGAGTAAAACTCAAAGTAGCCTTTAATACCAAATACCACAAAGGTACTAAAGGCCAAAAAAATTAAAATTTCCAAAAACAAATTTAATCCTAAGAACGTATTTTGCGCGTCAAAAAGATGACCACCCTGAAGAGAAAGGGTTTCAAAACTGCTAACAAGAACAAATGTGATTATGAGCGCAACAATAAACCATTTGATTTGAGTCATTAAACGAATACGTATCATTTATTTTCTTTTACAGGGCAAAAATGAGCAATATTTCCACGCTAGGCAATACCCACTTTTAGTGATATTTTCATTTTTTTTGTTAAAATTTGATGTTTAGTGACTGCATTTGGTTTTCAGTAGCAACAATGGCATTTCATTTTGGCGTATTTAAGTGTAAAACCTCAGATTTCTTTATTTTGGGTTCAACCAATGCTATGAAAAAGTACAAAGTGTTTCTTTTCATTGCAAAAGAAATTATATAAAAGTGATGGTATTATGGATTTGTGAAAAAAAGTAAAGTTCAAGTAGTGGTGCTTGGTTGCGTTAGCGGCAAAAACTTTCCAACACTAATTTCTCGATTGAAGTAAAAAGCAATTCGCAGTTAATTGCGTTTGTGCTATATTTGTGCAAATTAAAAAATGATGTCCGAAAAAATCACTCCATATAAAGACTCGCAATTAAGTAAAAAAGAACAAGTTGCAACCATGTTCAATACCATATCAGGGAATTATGATAATTTAAACCGCGTCATCTCCTTTGGTATAGATGTTAAGTGGCGCAAAAAAGTATTGGATTTAGTAGCAAAATCAAATCCTAAAACCATACTAGATATTGCTACAGGTACGGGAGATTTGGCTATTTTGATGGCGCAGACCCCAGCCGATAAAATCATAGGTTTAGATATTTCTGAAGGAATGCTGGCGGTTGGAGTAGATAAAATTGCTGCAAAAAAATTATCTAATCGTATCGAGATGCAATTAGGTGATTCAGAGAATATGCCTTTTGAAGATGATTTCTTCGATGCGATAACGGTGGCGTTTGGCGTGCGAAATTTCGAAAACCTCGAGAAAGGATTGTCCGAAATTTTGAGAGTATTGAAGCCAGGAGGTACATTCGTTATTTTAGAAACATCGGTGCCAGAGAAAACACCGTTCAAACAAGGATACCATTTTTATAGTAGAAATATTTTGCCTCTCATTGGGAGATTGTTTTCCAATGACAACACAGCTTATGGTTATTTATCAGAATCGTCGGCCGCTTTTCCTTATGGAGAGCGTTTAAACAATATTTTGAGAAAAACGGGGTTTGTAGAAGTGAAAGATATGCCGCAAACTTTTGGAGTGGCAACGATCTATTATGCATCCAAAAAATAACTTGAAGCGCGTTTGTTTCCTATGAAGAAAATAACTGTATTCTTTTTTTCGCTTTGTTTTACTTTGGCTCAAGCCCAGTGGAATAAGCGATTGTTTAGTAAAGATCCTATTATTAACCTAGAAAATTTTCAAAAGCAAAAAGTGCATTTTGGATTTTATATGGGCTTTAATGGATATGATTTTAAAGTCGATTATAAAAACAATTTGCCCGATATAATAGTCAAACGAAGTACGGGTTTTAATGTTGGCTTGGTTTCTGACTTGCGATTGCATGAATACATAGACCTGCGTTTTGAACCTGGATTGTATTACACAAAGCGTGATTTGTACTATCCAAGTGCTTACTTTCCGTTTACTCCCACTTTGAATGAACGTCTGCGAGAGGTGAACAGTACTTATATTCATTTTCCATTATTGGTCAAATTTTCTTCGCTGCGCACGGGCAATGTGAGGCCTTATTTAGTTGGAGGCGGTTCGCTTACGCTAAATCTGTCCAGTAACGCCAAATCCTTGGATGACAATGCCGAGGGTAAGTTTAGGATGAAAGCTTGGACCCCCAATTACGAACTGGGTTTTGGAATTGATATTTTTTCTGAATACTTTATTTTTTCCCCTTCTATTCGTGGGGTTTTTGGGATTAATGACGAGTTAATTCGTGATAAAGATCCTAACAGTTCCTGGACAAGTAATATTGAATCCATGAAAAGCAGAGCAATTTTCGTAAACTTTACTTTTCATTAAATTTAATACTACGCTTGAATTCGCTCAAAACTATCGCTGTTGCGGTGGCCACGTTTAAGCTTTCTGTTTGTTGCAAATCGCCAAATCTTGGAATAGTGATACGTTGGGTTACCAGCGCTTCAATTTCTGCAGAAATACCATTGGCTTCGTTGCCTAAAACAATAATGCCTTCCGCGGGCAGTGTGCTGTTGTAAATATTTTCGCCTTCCATAAAAGTGCCAAAAACAGGTAGTTTAGTCGCTTGCAAACAAATGTTTAAATCGACATAATTAACGTTTACTCTAGCGATAGAACCCATGGTGGCTTGCACTACTTTTGGATTGTATAAGTCGACTGTTTCTTTGGAGCAAAGTACTTGAGTGATGCCAAACCAATCGCAAAGTCTCAAAATTGTCCCCATATTCCCGGGGTCGCGAATGGTGTCTAAAGCCACAAGTAAACCACTGTACAAAATTGGCTTTTCTTTTGGAATTTTGAAAACGGCTAAGCAAGTGTTGGGAGTCGTCAAGGCGCTTATCTTTTTCAAATCGCCTTCAGTAATCAAGGTTTTTTTTGAAAAGGGAACAGCTTCAAAAGGATCAACCGTTACATATAATTGCTCTAATTCAAAATTTGAATGTAGTAATTCTTGAATTCCTTTTACGCCTTCGGCAATGAATAATTGATGGGCGTTCCTGAATTTTTTTTGATGCAAACTTGAGATAAGCTTTATTTGGTTTTTACTAACCATAAAAAAATGTACTTTTGAATTAAATTTATTAAGACCACTTGAAAAAGAATTCCACAAAAGTAGTTGCATTTCTTTTAATTGCAATAATTATTTCGGCATGTAATGCTGTAAAACGAGTTCCTGAAGGCAAATTTTTACTAACTAAAAATCAAATTATAGTAAATGATAAGCCAGTCAAGGATGAAACGGCTTTCGACCAAATGTATCAAAATCCAAACGGAACTATTGGTGGTTTTAAGTTAAGACTAGCACTTTATAACGCTGCAAATCTAAATCCAGATTCAACCTACCAAGCTAAATTTATCAATAATCCTGGCAAGTACGAAAGAATGTCCAAATGGTTGTCTTCAAAGCAGGTAGATCGTTTGGGGGAATCTTTTTATTACAAAGGGATCCATCAATTTTTAAAAAGAGTAGGAGAGCCTCCTGTAATTATAGATACGGTTAAAACGCGTAAAACCGCCATTCGATTGAATAATTATTACTTTAACAACGGTTATTTCAAAGCTAAAACTACTTTTTCTATTGATACGGTTGGTGTTAAAAAAGCGAAAATTAAGTATAAAATTGTATTATCGGCACCATTTATTTTAGATACAATCACTCAATCTATCGCATCAAAAGAGCTAGACTCCTTATTCACTCTTGCCAAAGAACGTAGTTTTATTCAATCTTCTAAACAATATAAAACGACTGATTTTGAAGATGAAAAAAACAGAATCAGTACCTATTTTAGAAATCATGGGGCTTATTTGTTTCAACCTAACAATATTTTGTTTGATATTGACACCATTGGCAAGAAGGATAAGGCCAATGTGAATATGACCATCAAAAATTATTCTTACCAAAAAAATGATGCTACCTACACGATTCCTTTTAAATTGTTTAGCATTAGTGAGGTTAAGATATTTACCGATTTCTCGTCAAAAAATTCGCCAGAAACCGTTACGGATAGTTTGGAGTATAATGGTTTCAAATTGTTTAGTCACGGTAAATTGAGATACAAACCTTCGGCGATTACCGATGCTGTTTTTGTAACAAAGGGAACCTTATTTGCTGATAATAAAACGGTATTGACCAATAGGTCGTTGAATAATTTGAAAATTTTTGGTTACCCAAGTGTTCAATATGAAGTTGATAAACGAGATACCACCGCCAAATCTCTGATTGCCAAAGTCTATCTTTCTCCAAAGAAAAAATTTAGTTTTGGAACTACCTTGGATTTTACACATTCCAATATTCAGGATTTTGGAATTGGCGGTAGTATAACTGAAACGATTCGTAATGTGTTTAACAGAGCCGAAACGTTGGAAATTGGTTTAAGAGGCAACATTGGTTCTTCTAAAGATTTTGCAAATCCAAATGATGCTTTTTTCAACGTTACCGAATATGGGGTCAATTTAAAGTTGAATTTTCCGCGGATATTTTTGCCTTTTAACACCGATAAAATTATTCCGAAACGAATGATTCCATTTACTCAAATTTCATCTGGGTTTAACAAACAACGTAACATAGGTTTGGATAAAGAGAATTTTACCACTTTGATTACCTATAATTGGAATCCGATAAAAAATAACACCGCAAGAGTGGATTTAGTCAATGTACAATTTGTGCGAAATTTAAATCCAGCCAATTATTTTACGGTCTACGGCTCTTCGTACAACGCGCTAAATGCTATCGCGAAAACGTACAATTTGAATGCAGCCTATTTTGATAGCGATAAGAATTTGATCATCAATTCTGGAACAACGGGCTTTACGGATGATGTGTTGAATTTAAAAACTCAAATTGGTGTAGAAGATAAAGCGTTTAAGGAAGTGCTGGGTATTGAGGAAAGACGGATACGATTGACAGAAAACGACTTTATTCTAGGGACAAGTTACACATTTACGCAATCGACCAAAAAAGACATACAAGACAATAGTTTTTATCAATTTAAAACCAAAATAGAATCAGCGGGAACGCTGTTAAGTTTGATTGCAAAGGCAAGTAGTTTGCCAAAAAATGCTTCTGGGCACTATGAAATCTTTGGCTTGCCTTACTCTGAATATTTGAAATTTGAATTGGATTATATCAAGCATTGGGATCTGGCCAAAGAAAACATTATTGCTTTTAGAAGTTTTTTTGGGATAGCGATTCCTTTTGGAAATGCAGATTACGTGCCGTTCTCCAGAAGTTATTTCTCTGGCGGGTCAAATGATAATAGAGCTTGGCAGCCCTATAGTTTAGGGCCAGGTAGCTCGGGATCGATACTCGATTTTAACGAGGCCAACATGAAAATCGCTATTAGTGCCGAGTATCGATTCGGGATTTTTGGAAGTGTCAAAGGAGCTGTTTTTGCCGATGCAGGAAACATTTGGAATGTTTTAGATGGTATCAAAATTGAGTCTGCACGATTTTCTGGAATAAAAGATTTAAGTGAAATTGCCTTAGGGACGGGCTTTGGATTGCGTTATGATTTGAATTTCTTTGTAGTTCGTTTTGATTTGGGTTTCAAAACTTATAACCCAGGTTATCCAGAGGGAAGTCGTTGGTTTAAAGACTTTAATTTTACCAAATCTGTCTTAAATTTTGGAATTAATTACCCGTTCTAAAAATAGAAATCCTTATTTTTGTAAACCTTTAAAAAAAATAATTAACTTAAATTTTTACAAAATGGCACACAACATACAACCAGGCGTTGCTACAGGAGATCAAGTACAAGAAATTTTTAGATATGCAAAAGAAAAAGGGTTTGCGCTTCCAGCAGTAAACGTTACCGGTTCAAGCACAATCAACGGAGTTTTGGAAACTGCAGCTAAAGTAAACGGTCCTGTTATTATTCAGTTCTCTAACGGCGGTGCTCAATTCAATGCAGGGAAAGGATTGTCAAATGCAGGTGAGAAATCAGCTATTGCTGGTGCTATTGCCGGAGCAAAACATATTCACGCTTTAGCAGCAGCATACGGAGCAACAGTGATTCTTCACACGGATCACTGTGCTAAAAAATTATTACCTTGGATTGATGGTTTGTTAGATGCTTCAGAGGCTAATTTTGCTGCTACAGGAAAGCCTTTGTTTTCCTCTCACATGATCGACTTGTCTGAAGAGCCAATCGAGGAAAATATTGAGATTTGTAAGGGTTATTTAGCTCGTATGAGCAAAATGGGAATGACCTTAGAAATTGAATTGGGTATTACAGGTGGTGAAGAAGATGGTGTTGACAATTCAGATGTAGACAGTTCAAAATTATACACACAACCCTCAGAAGTAGCATACGCTTACGAAGAATTATCAAAAGTAAGTCCACGTTTTACGATTGCAGCTTCTTTTGGAAATGTTCACGGGGTGTACAAACCAGGAAACGTAAAATTGACGCCAAAAATTTTGAAAAATTCTCAAGAATACGTTCAAGAAAAATTCAAAACAGAAGCGAATCCCGTTGATTTCGTTTTCCATGGTGGATCAGGATCTACTTTAGAGGAAATTAGAGAAGCTATTGGGTACGGTGTCATCAAAATGAATATCGATACTGATTTGCAGTTTGCTTACACAGAGGGAATTCGTGATTATATGGTTAAAAATATTGAGTATCTTAAAACTCAAATTGGTAATCCTGATGGAGCAGATGTTCCAAACAAAAAATTCTACGATCCAAGAAGATGGGTAAGAGAAAGTGAAGTAACCTTTAATACAAGATTAGAGCAATCATTTGCTGATTTGAACAACATCAATACCCTTTAATTAGGAATTAAATAAAAGTTGTACTATTTCTAAGGTAATACTAAGGAATATTACAACTTTTTTTATTGCAATTTTTTTATAGTTTTGTAAGCTCAACTCTGAATACATAATAAATGGCTTGGTTTAAAAGAAAAGAAAAAGGGATTACGACTGCTACCGAGGATAAAATGGATGTTCCAAAAGGACTTTGGTACAAATCGCCTACGGGAAAAATTATTGATGCCGATGAATTAGCGCGCAACTTGTTTGTAAGTCCAGAAGATGATTTTCATGTGCGAATTGGAAGCACAACCTATTTTGAGATTTTGTTTGATAACAATGAATTTGTTGAATTAGATAAAAACATGACATCGAAAGATCCTTTGCATTTTGAAGACACCAAAAAATATGCAGATCGTTTGAAAGATGTGATGTCCAAAACACAACTAAAAGACGCTGTTCGAACTGGAGTAGGAAAGTCGAAAGGAAAGGAATTAGTGATTTGTTGCATGGATTTTGCTTTTATAGGTGGTTCTATGGGAGCGGTTGTTGGCGAAAAGATTGCCCGAGGAATTGATCATGCCATCAAGAACAAAATGCCTTTTTTGATGATTTCAAAATCAGGAGGTGCACGTATGATGGAGGCCGCATTTTCTTTAATGCAATTGGCTAAAACATCCGTAAAACTAGCGCAGTTGGC
>JBOFUD010000324.1:0-2141 GCA_051652385.1 Flavobacterium sp. | reverse complement strand
GTTTTAACGAGTTTTCCAATGTATTGTCCCTTTGATTTTGGACTTTCCCAAGAACCGATTGATTGGTGTCTTTCGTTCACAAAATAATCGGTATACCCACGATTAAAGGTTTTGTTCAAAGCCGAATCAAAAGTCGTAGTACACGTTCCTGAAGATGCTTTGGTGTATTTTTCGTAGCCATCGCCCTCTAAGAAAGCATCTAGTTTTTGACGCAAATAGGATACATTATTTTTCACATAAGTAATGTCTTTTAATCTCCCTTCAATTTTGAAAGAGCAAATTCCAGCTTCAATTAAATTTGGAATTTGATCTGAAACATCAAAATCTTTGATCGAAAGTAAGTGACTATTTTTGATTAATGTTTCGCCATTGCCATCGATAAGGTTGTAGGGCAAGCGACAGTTTTGGGCGCAAGAACCACGGTTGGCCGAGCGTTCGCCATTGGCCACACTCATATAACAGTTGCCACTGAACGAAACGCAAAGCGCACCGGTTACGAAGAATTCTAGTTCGACATCGGAGGTTTCTGCAATTTCTTTAATCTGGTGTAAATTCAATTCGCGGGCTAAAACTACGCGTTTCATTCCGGCTTCTTTCAAAAATTTAATTTTATCAGCGTCACGGTTGTTGGCTTGTGTGCTGGCGTGCAAAATGATTGGAGGTAACTCCATTTCCATAATTGCCATATCTTGAATGATTAAGGCGTCTACACCAATATCGTAGAGTTTCCAAATCATTTGACGACACTCTTCCAATTCGTTATCGTACAAAATAGTGTTGATCACCACAAAAATTTGCGCATTAAAAAGGTGCGCATATTTTACTAATTCAGCAATATCTTGTAGTGAGTTGGTGGCGTTGGAACGGGCACCAAATTTTGGAGCACCAATATAAAGGGCATCTGCTCCTGCATTGATAGCAGCCATCCCGTGAATTAAATCTTTGGCCGGTGCCAATATTTCTATTTTCTTTTTCATTGCTACAACTTTAGTTTTTCGGAGGTTACCGAAAAAAAGTGTGCAAAGGTCTTATAAAAAAATTAAGATTTCTAATTCCAGAATAGATATTTTCCAGAAATAATGCACTAAAGAAAGGGTTGCGTTTTTATTCAAGATTTTTTAATACCAAAAAAAGCCCCAAGTTTCCTTGAGGCTTAGCAGTATAAAAGGTAACCTTGGTTTATTCAGCCAAAGCGTCTTTGATTCTTTTTAAAGCTATTTTGAGTGTTTCATCGCTAGTAGCGTAAGAGAAACGAATGCAATTTGGGTTTCCAAAAGCATCTCCTGTAACGGTTGCGACACAAGCTTCGGCCAAAAGATACATGGATACATCATTAGCATCTTTGATTTCAGTTCCTTTCAAGGTTTTTCCGAAGAAAGAAGAAACGTCTGGAAAAACGTAAAAAGCTCCTTCCGGAACATTGATTTTAATCCCAGGAATTTCTTTTAATAATCCTACTACTAAATCTCTACGACTGTGAAAAGCCTGAACCATATCTTTCAACACCGATGGATCAGCATCTAGAGCAGTTATGGTTGCTCTCTGTGCAATACTGTTCGCGCCAGAAGTAACTTGACCTTGGATTTTTGTACACGCTTTTGCGATAAATTCGGGTGCACCAATGTAACCAATTCTCCAGCCTGTCATAGCAAAGGCTTTGGCTACTCCGTTTACCGTAATGGTTTTTTCTAACATGCCAGGAATGGAGGCGATGCTACAAAAAGTTCCGGAGAAATTGATGTGCTCGTAAATTTCGTCAGCAACTACATATACCTGTGGGTGTTTTTCCAATACTTTGGCGATAGCCGTCAATTCTTCTCTGTTGTAAACCGAACCTGATGGGTTACAAGGTGAAGAGAACCACATCATTTTTGTTTTGGGTGTGATGGCAGCTTCTAATTGCTCGGGTGTGATTTTGAAATCGGTTTCTACAGAAGTAGGAACTTCAACCGGAACTCCTCCTGATAATTTTACAATTTCGAAATAAGAAACCCAATAGGGTGCAGGTAAAATCACTTCGTCTCCATCGTTTAGCATTACTTGTGCAATGTTGTACAACGATTGTTTAGCCCCAGTTGAAACTACAATTTGAGTTGGTTTATAGTCTAAATCATTGTCTCTTTTGAATTTTCGACAAATAG
>JBOFUD010000323.1:0-1683 GCA_051652385.1 Flavobacterium sp. | reverse complement strand
TTTTCATCAATTTTTCAAAAGTAAGCGACTTGCCGTAAATCATATTCTGCTGCATTATTTCGTAATCTTTTTGCCATTCCTTTAGAATGCTTGCTGGGGGAATAATGCTGATTTTTGCTGGCGTATGATTAGCATAATCAATGCCTCTAATAGGTGTGATGCCGCTTCTATGATTTACAATTCCGTGATACAAACTATCATCTGTAATTGCTATTTTAAAATAAGGCGTATCCATTACTTTTTCTAAATCATACAAATGTCGGCTCAATCTATCTGTACGGATTTTAGCTTCTGGTTTTTGAAATTCTTCGTGCAAAAGAAATACTTTTTCCAAAAAGGTGCGTTCCGGATTTACGGTGGGTACGGTAATGGGTTTGTCTCCAAAGGATTGGTTGGGATAGCATTCTCCTACCAAGGAAGAAAATACTCTTGGAGAACAGGGCTCTCGTAAGGAACGACTGCCGATTTCGACCAAAATACGGGGTTTTAGATAGTCGGATGTTGGACTTACTTCCGGATAGTAAATCTCGATGATCAACGGATCTTGGTCGGTGTCTTTTACTTCTGCCAATTGTATTTTCAAATCGGTGACCCCTGCTTTTTCAAATTGCTCTTTTAGTTGTGAGAAGAAAATAGTGGAGATGAATTGAAAGGATGCTTTACGTAATTTACCCACTTGGGATTTGCTCATTTCGGCATCAAAACCTAAATATCGTCTGTCCAATGCCAAGTCGATATCTTCGGAGAAACGCTCGATAAGATTCCAAGCTTTGCTTAATGAAGTACCTCCTTTAAAAACGATATGAGGCGCACAATCCATTGTAAAAATTAATCCCAAAGTTTGTGTTACCCACCAATCCTTTTCAATGGCTTGAATGGGAAGACCTGTTTTTTTCTTAGTTTCTTCAAAAATTTGGAGTTTATCTGTTTTGGATAACTCTTGCCAGTATACCATGTATTCTCTATTCATTTAACTAATGCTTTTTTCATTATTTTTCTAGCCCATTCTGGAGCCAGCGCCATATCGTGTTCTAAAACGTCTTGTTTCTCTTGTTGGAGTACTCTTATCATTTTATTTTCTTCTTCGGGACGTATTTTGTTTTTACCAATAGCTTTCAAGGCCTGTATGACCAAACCACTGATGGTTCCTTTTGCGGATAGATTTTTAGGGGTCGCTTTCTTTAATACTATGGTTTGTTTGCCTAAAAGGATTGATCGCGCTGCTCCATCAGTAAGATAGACCAACTTTGTAGGTACTTGTGTTGACAGTCCTAATTGGTTTAAGGCCAGATAGCCTGTGGGTACAATACGCGCTTTGTCTCTTTTGGCAATAGCCTGAACGACTTCTTCTGCACTAGGTAATACAAAACCAAAAAGGCGACTCTTTTTGGGTCGCGTATAAATTCCGAGTGCCACTCGTGCTATTTCTCCACTAGCTGCTAATCGTTCTAGGGTTTTGTTTACCGTTTTGGCATTGTTAGTAGCGATGAAATTCTCTGTAAAAAAAAGAACGCCTCTTCGGTATTTTTTGATTTCTAAAAGGATAGTTTTTTTTGCCATTTCCTTCATTTTAGCGTGATTTATGTCGCAAATATAGTAAATATTTGTGACGCTACTATGTTTAATGTGAAAACAGTCTAATTTGGTTTAAAGCCATTTATAGGTTGGTTTTATTGGGGTTTT
>JBOFUD010000322.1:0-4162 GCA_051652385.1 Flavobacterium sp. | reverse complement strand
GGGAATACTAGGGTGAAAGCTGCTGTATTTGAGGGAAATACTCCATTGGATTTTTTTGTTTTTGAAAGTGAAATGCTTCAAAAAAAACTCAAAAATATTTTAAATAAATATCCTGAAGTGACTCATTTGGTAGTTTCCTCAGTCGGAAATGTGACTCAAGCACTCTTTTTATCCCTGGAAAGTCAAGTTAAAATTCACTTTGTGGCTCATACAAATGCTTTTCCTTTCGAAAATAAGTATGCAACACCGACTACTTTAGGTATTGATCGTATGGTTTTGGCAGCAGGTGCTACGCTTCAATTTCCGGGAAAAAATAGGTTGGTCATTGACGTAGGGACTTGTGTGACGTATGATTGTGTCGATTCTGATGATTGTTATTTGGGGGGAGCAATCGCTCCAGGGATCCGTCTGCGCTATGAAGCATTGCATCAATATACTGCAAAATTACCGCTGCTAGCCCTAGCCGCGCCCGATTCGTTTATAGGAAATTCTACTGTGACCTCTATTCATTCTGGAGTTGTCAATGGTATGGTCTATGAAATTGATGGATTTATTGATGAATTCAAAGCAAAGTATTCAAATTTTATCATAATTTTAACGGGGGGTGATGCAGATTTTTTGGCGATGCGATTAAAAAATACCATATTTGCCAATTCAAATTTTCTTTTAGAGAGTTTGAACCAAACATTTCAATATACAATCAACAATGATTAAAAATTTTTTGATAGCAACTGGTTTGCTTTTTTCCTTGGTATCTTTTGCTCAGCAAGGTACCTCGTCGCCTTATTCGTATTACGGCATTGGTGAAATTAGATATAGAGGAATGATGGAGAATAGATCGATGGGTGGCGTTGCTATTGAGCAAGATAGTATTCACGTAAATGTTGATAATCCTGCTAGTTATGCTAGCTTGTTTAGAACAACTTTGACCATGGGTGGAACCTACAGTTCAAGAGGACTTAAAGATGAAAAGAGTAAGGCAACTGCAGCAAGAACAACCGTAGATTATTTAGTAATTGCCATACCCGTTGGTAAATTTGGAGTAGGTTTTGGTTTGCTTCCTTATTCTTCAGTTGGATATAAAATTCAATCTATATCTGAGGATGTTGACAACAATAATACCCGTCTTGAAGGTACCGGTGGTGTAAACAAAGCATTTTTTGGAGCGGGCTACAAGGTGAACAAAAATTTTAGTGTGGGTGCCGACTTTCAATATAACTTTGGTAAAATTCAAACGCAAAATCTAGAATATATTACCGGTGTTCCCGTGGGAACAAGTGAAACTAATGTAACGTACATCAGTGGTGTTAATTTTAATTTGGGTGCTATGTATCAAACCAAAATTACACAAAAACTGAATCTGTATTCTAGCTTGAATTATACGTTTCAAGGAAATTTAACTTCAGAAAACACCAGAAATATTTCTACTGTGGATTATGACGGCACGGTAAATATCGATCCAGAGGGATTTGATGAATTGAAATCAACTAAAGATTTAATTCTGCCAAGTAAAATTACTTTTGGTGCTGGTGTTGGACAGGTCAGAAAATGGATGGTAGGTACTGAAATTGCACTTCGTGAATCAGGGCAGTTAGCCAATAACTATAATAATGTTGAAGGCGTTACTTTTGATAAATATTCTCGTTATAGCCTCGGTGGATACTACATTCCCAACTTTAATTCGTTCACAAGTTATTTGGATAGAATAGTGTATCGAGCGGGTATTCGATATGAAAAAACTGGGTTGGTTATCAGAAACCAACACATCGCGGATACATCCTTTACTTTAGGGTTTGGTTTGCCAACTGTTGGATCTTTTTCAAATTTCAATATTGGTTTAGAATATGGGATAAAAGGAAAAACGACTTCAGGCTTAATTAAGGAAAACTATTTTAATGCTAGTGTAAGTTTCTCTCTTAATGATAAATGGTTCGTGAAACGAAAATTCTACTAGTAGAAGTACTTAATTCCTGCTAATGACAATTTTTCTGCGAAATTTCTTTTCTTTTTTGTTTATGAGTGCGCTGTTTTGTAGTCTACTTTCGTGTGAAAGTAATTTCAAAGAAGTGCAAAAAATTAACTATGCCGAGTTTAATCCTTCGGGAGAGGCTGACTCTATCAATGTGAAATATACCGATTCAGGTAGAATTTCGGCAATATTGATCAGTTCCAAAATGCTCGATTTTTCCACTGTTGATTTTCCGTTTACCGAATTTCCAAATGGGATTAACGTGACCTTGTTTGACGCTAAGGGTAAAAAAACTTTTATTAGGTCAAATTATGCCATATCATACAAACAAACCGGAATTATTGATCTACAAGGGAACGTTAAAATCAGTACAGAAGAAGGTCAAATCCTTGAAACGGAACAATTATATTTTGATCAAAAAAACGAATGGTTTTACACCGAACGTCATTTTACGTTTAAAAGCCCGCAGGGAAATTCTGAAGGGCAAGGAATTGATTTTAGTAAGGATTTCAAGGTGATCAATTCTCAGAAAATTTCGGGAGAGGTAGCAACCAAAAATTAAAATTTATTATGAAATATTTAAAATTTACATCGTACGCTTATTTGGCTTTTGCCCTATTTTTTGTTTATGATGGAATAACAAAATGGGAGGATCAAACAACCGGGCCGTGGCTTAGTTTTGGTATTGCAGCAGTAGCTGTTTTTATGTTCTTTTTTAGAACAAAGTATTCCAAACGATTTGAAGATCGTGATTCCAAGAAATAATCTTTTCATCGATGTAGATGCTTTAAATCTGATTTTTTTCTGTGTTTAAGTGATCTCAAAAAAGAAATCAATTTTCTGTAGAAGGTAAAAAAGCGAGACAATGTGCCATAAGATTCTATTTTTGAATTTTCGATTAGGATTTTAGTTTGGTAAACGCAAAAAAACTTTCAAAATAAAACACTCCAAGTGTTATTATTAACTAGATAATTGTATTTTCGCAATTCGTATATAAAAATTAACTAATATAGAAATGGCAGTTTTAGCAAAAATTAGACAACGTTCCGCATTATTAATAGGAGCAATTGCAGTGGCATTGTTTGCATTTATTATCCAAGACCTTATTGGAAAAGGCGGTCTTGGTCAGAATACAAAAGATGTTGGAAGTATCAATGATAAAGATATTGCTTTTGAAGATTTCCGTTTGAAAGTAACGAATCTTGAAAAAAATGGACAAGGTATTTCATCCACAGAAGCAGCCAACAAAGTTTGGGAGCAAGAGGTTACCATTGCATTGCTTTCTGAGGAATTCGAAAAATTAGGTTTAAGAGTTGGTGAAAAACACATTATAGAAGTACTAAAAGCGGATCAAAATATTGGCAGAAATCCAATGTTTTTAAATGCTGCTGGAATGTTTGATATTGTTAAGTTTAAACAATTTTTTAGTGCAAATCCTGAACAAGCACAATTTTTGAAAGACAGAGAAAAGGATGCTGAAATCAATGCGAAGTATCAAATATTTAATTCTTTGATCAAATCAGCCTTGTTTACAACTGAGGCCGAAGCTAAAATGAAGTACGAAGCCGAAAATAACAAAGTCAATTTTGCTTACGTAGCCGGATTGTATTCAACTATAAAAGATAGTGATGTAAAAGTTACTGATGCTGAAATTACGGAATACATGAAGAAAAACGAAAAGAAATTTAAAGCAGAGGAATCTCGTGAAATTTCATATGTTTTGATTGAAGATAAAGCTTCTGCTCAAGATGAAAATGAAGTAAAAAATAAAATTACAGGTTTGTTATCTGGAAGTGTAGTGTACAACCAAGCTACAGCCAAAAATGATACTGTTGCAGGTTTTAGAAATGCAACCAACGCCATTGACTTTGTAAATGCCAATTCTGATGTTCCTTACGATTCAACATATATCGCTAAAAAAGATTTACCTGCAGTAGATGCCGATCGTTTGTTTGCTTTGCCCTCTGGTACGGTTTATGGCCCTTACAAATTTGGTAATTACTACTGTTTGTCTAAATCATTAGGTTTTAAATCTGGCGTAAATGCAAAAGCTAGTCATATTTTAATTAGTTATGAAGGGACTCAAGTACCCAATAAACGAGAAGTTAGAACCAAAGAAGAAGCAAAGGCAAAAGCTGAGTCTATCTTGGCTCAAGTACAAGCAAATCCAGATAGTTTCTTGATGTTGGCTTT
>JBOFUD010000321.1:0-1769 GCA_051652385.1 Flavobacterium sp. | reverse complement strand
TGGAAGCATGCTCCGAATTATTAAAAACATAAGAACTAGTTTGATAAATAGGTACCGCGCGTGTTCCGGCGGTTTTAGAAGTATCATGACCTGAATGCAAAGCTTTAGTAGCAAATTTAGTAGTACTCATTTTTTAATTTTTTTTAGTTATTTTTTTAATTGCCGTGGTATCAAAAAACCCTCTTAGAAAATGTTCCAAAAGGGTTTAATAAAATTCATTTATAAACGTTCTCTCAGAATCAGCAAAAACCAATCATCCACATATTGACAACCATTGCCTTGGCATTGTTAGCACACTTGACAGGTAGCAATTTGGATTGTTGTGCAGCGATTTGTTTCATACGATTAAGAATATTGGAATTATTGTCTTTTGTGTAAATAAAAAGCCTCCCGTTTGTGGCGGGAGGCTTTTGCTATATTTATTGAATTTAAATCCAAGCAAACGGCACCCCGCAGGAGACATCCTGAATGGCATTTTTCATATTGCAAGAGACTAGATTCATTTTATTTGTATTTAACTTCAACAAATATGCAAACTATTTTTGTAATCGTCAAGTATTTATCAAAATTTTAAGAACTGAAAGTAGCAAAAATCACAAATTACATCATTAAAGCACGTTAACTTAACATGTTTCAAAAAATAGTTAAGATTAATTTGAAATTAAAAATGGTTTCATACCTTTGCGGCCGAATACAGAGGAAAAATTTGAACTGATTGCAACCTCTTCATAATGAAACTATTCATTGTGGATATTGAAGTTAAATTTCAATATAAAAAATGCTAAAGCAGGAACACTCCCCTTTAGCCTTTTGTGCAATTTCACCTTCCTCGATTAATTTTTAACATCAAATTATTATGGCTTATTTATTTACGTCAGAGTCTGTAAGTGAAGGACATCCGGACAAAGTTGCCGATCAAATCTCGGATGCATTAATCGATAATTTTTTAGCATTTGACGCTGAGTCTAAAGTAGCCTGTGAAACTTTAGTGACTACGGGTCAAGTAATTTTGGCTGGAGAAGTAAAATCGAATACGTACTTAGATGTACAACAAATTGCTCGTGAAGTTATCCGTAAAATTGGATACACTAAAAGCGAATATATGTTTGAAGCCAATTCTTGCGGTATACTTTCAGCTATTCACGAACAATCTGCCGACATTAATCAAGGAGTAGACAGAGCAAGCAAGGAAGAGCAAGGGGCTGGTGACCAAGGAATGATGTTTGGTTACGCCACCAACGAAACTGAAAACTACATGCCTTTGGCACTTGATTTATCGCACAAATTATTACAAGAATTAGCGATTTTAAGACGCGAAAACAACGAAATCACGTATTTACGTCCGGATGCTAAGTCGCAAGTGACCCTAGAATACAGCGATGACAACAAACCAACTCGTATTGATGCGATTGTAATTTCGACGCAACACGACGATTTTGATGAAGAAACAGCAATGTTAGCTAAAATCAAAAAAGATATTGTTACCATTTTGATTCCAAGAATCATTGCAAAAAATCCTGCTCACGCACATTTATTTAACGATAAAATCCAATACCACATCAATCCAACCGGAAAATTCGTTATTGGAGGACCTCACGGTGATACTGGCTTAACAGGAAGAAAAATTATTGTTGACACGTATGGTGGAAAAGGAGCTCATGGTGGTGGTGCTTTCTCAGGAAAAGATCCAAGTAAGGTAGACCGCAGTGCTGCTTACGCTACTCGTCATATTGCTAAAAATTTAGTAGCAGCTGGTGTTGCTGACGAAA
>JBOFUD010000320.1:0-4309 GCA_051652385.1 Flavobacterium sp. | reverse complement strand
ACCTGATTTTAGAATAAAATGGTAAAAAAAAAAACGCCAACTGTGCTCTTTAGCCTGATATAATTATTAATTTGGCTCAAAGTTTTAAACTTCGAAATGAAACAACCAAATATGGAAACAATACAAATTTTGTGGGTAGATGACGAAATTGATTTACTCAAGCCACATATTCTTTTTTTAGAAAAGAAAAACTACAGCGTCACCACTTGCAACAATGGTCTTGATGCCATCACAATCTTTGAAGAAAATAATTTTGATGTTGTATTTCTAGATGAAAATATGCCTGGAATGAGTGGTTTGGAAACCCTTTCGGAAATGAAAGAAAAAAAATCGCATATTCCGATGATTATGATCACCAAAAGTGAGGAAGAATATATTATGGAGGAAGCAATTGGCTCAAAAATAGCTGATTATTTGATAAAACCTGTTAATCCCAATCAAATTTTACTTAGTTTAAAAAAGAATTTGGATCACTCGCGATTAATCTCTCAAAAAACAACTTTAGATTATCAAAAGGAATTCCGGAAAATAACACAGGAGATGAGTATGATCAATTCCTACCAAGATTGGATTGAACTGTATAAAAAATTGATTTTTTGGGAGTTAGAACTAGAAAATATAGATGATCAAAGCATGATTGAAATTCTAGAATCTCAAAAAACAGAGGCTAACTCTCAATTCGGAAAATTTATTGAACGTAATTATGAAGATTGGTTTACCCAAAATACTAACCAACGAGGAAAAGCCGAATCAGGCCTAGACAAACCCATTCAATCGCATACGCTTTTCAGAGAATTAGTTGTTCCTGAACTATTAAAAAAAGACAAACCCATACTTTTTGTTGTCATCGACAATCTTAGGTATGATCAATGGAAAGCATTCGAAAATGTCGTTTCCAACTATTACAAACTCGAAAAAGAGGTGCCTTATTATTCTATACTACCCACCGCTACGCAATATGCTCGAAATGCGATTTTTTCAGGCTTAACTCCCATCGAAATGGAAAAGAATTTCCCTCAGTATTGGAAAAATGATCCCGATGAAGGTGGAAAAAACTTGTTTGAAGCCGAATTTCTTTCTGCCCAATTAAAGAGATTAGGCTTAAAAATAAAAGAAGATTATTTTAAAATCACTAATCTTGCCGGAGGAAAAAAATTAGTTGAAAATTTCAAATCTTATAAAAACAATGACTTAGTAACGGTGGTGTATAATTTTGTCGATATGCTCTCGCATGCAAAAACAGAAATGGATGTGGTAAAAGAGCTCGCAGCCGATGACAAAGCCTATCGCTCGCTCACCCTAAGTTGGTTCAAAAATTCGCCCTTGCTTGAAATAATTCAACAAGCTCAAAAACTTGGTTTCAAACTCATATTAACTACCGATCACGGGACTATAAATGTCAAAAACCCCTCAAAAGTAGTGGGAGACAAAAACACCAGCCTGAATTTAAGGTACAAAACCGGCCGTAGCTTAACCTACGAACAGAAAGAGGTATATGCGGTAAAAGATCCAAAACAAATCGGATTACCTGCCATAAATATGACTAGTTCTTATATTTTTGCAAAAAATGATATGTTTTTGGCCTATGTAAACAATTACAATCATTATGTAAGTTATTATAAAAACACCTACCAACATGGCGGAATATCACTCGAAGAAATGATTATTCCGTTTTTAGTTTTTAATCCGAAGTAAAAAAATAAACTACAGATTTTACAAAGCGAAACACCGCGAATCAACCATAACTTTGAAAGAATGACACTAATCTATTCTGTTGATCAACTAGATCAAGTAGCAAAACAAATACTAGAGCAAAACCCTTGCAAAGTCCTATTATTCAATGGAGAAATGGGTGCAGGAAAAACTACTTTAATAAACAAAATATGTAAAAATTTGGGGGTAAACGGACCAACAAGTAGCCCAACTTTTTCTTTAGTTAACGAATATTACACCACAACTAATCAAAATATATATCATTTTGATTGCTATCGATTAAAATCTGAAATTGAAGCATTAGATATGGGAATAGATGAATATCTTTACTCAGGTCATTGGTGCTTTATTGAATGGGCCGAAAAAATAACCAACTTAATCCCTGAGGAACACACTGTAATTACGATTGAGGTTTTGGCTGATGGGAATCGAAAATTAGCACTAAGATAATTGTTATTTTATGGAAATGTATTCAAAAAACGTTCAAATTATTCCGTTTTCAATAGAAAACAAAGAAGCAATTAAAACCTTAAACTTGGAATGGCTTACTAGATATTTCAAGGTAGAGCCCAAAGATGAACTGGTATTAAGTAATCCGATCGAAGAAATCATCAACAAAGGCGGCAAAATTTTTTATGCCAAGTACAATGATGAAATAATTGGCACGGTTTCTTTACTCAAAATCAACCAAGACATATTCGAACTTTCAAAAATGGCCATCACCGAGAAAACACAAGGCTTAGGAATTGGAAAACAATTACTAAATCATGTTATTTCAGAAGCAAAAAAAATGAATAGTAAAAAACTGATTTTGTACTCAAACAGAGCACTAAAGCCCGCTTTACATCTTTATACAACTTTCGGTTTTAAAGAAATCCCACTAGAATCAGGAATATATGACCGAGCTGATATCAAGATGGAGCTTGTGTTTTACTAACAACATAACGTGTAACATTTAAAGATCAGAAAATCATAACTGTTTTTGTAAAATAAATGCCTAAATTTTCAACCCAATATGTCGATTAGCCCATTCACCAAGCAACAACTCCTGCCACAAGAAGAAAAACTAGAAATAGCGCGGCATAAAAGTGAACTTTTTATTGGAATTCCCAAAGAGAATAGTTTCCAAGAAAAACGTATTTGCTTAACACCAGATGCAGTAAATTCGTTGACCTATCAGGGACATCGTGTCATGATTGAAGCGGGAGCTGGAGAAAACGCAAGTTACAGCGATAATGAATATGCTGACGCTGGCGCCGAAGTAACCAAAAATACCGCAAAAGTTTTTAGTTGCCCGATGATTTTAAAAGTAGAACCTCCCACTCTAGCCGAAATCGAAATGCTTCAGAACAAAGCGATAGTAATTTCGGCCATTCAGTTAAAAACAAGACAAAAAAATTATTTTGAGGCCTTAGCTCGAAAAAAAATTACTGCCCTAGCATTTGAATATATTAAGGATGGCGATGGTTCCTATCCTGCAGTCAAATCCCTGAGCGAAATCGCAGGAACCGCCTCTGTACTTATCGCTGCTGAGTTAATGATTAGCACCGAGTTTGGAAAAGGGTTGTTATTTGGAAACATCACTGGAGTTGCCCCAACAGAAGTCGTAATTCTTGGAGCGGGAACGGTAGGAGAATTTGCTGCCAAAACTGCAATTGGACTCGGAGCAAATGTAAAAGTTTTCGATAATTCGATCACAAAATTAAGACGTTTACAAAACAATTTAAACCAACGCATCTTCACGTCAACCATTCAACCAAAATCTTTACTAAAAGCATTGCGGCGATGCGACGTAGCTATTGGCGCCATGCGAGGCAAAGAACGATGCCCAATTGTGGTTACTGAAACCATGGTCGAACATATGAAAAAAGGCGCCGTGATTGTAGATGTTAGCATCGATACTGGTGGCTGTTTTGAAACCTCAGAAATTACAACACACGAAAAACCTACCTTTATTAAAAGCAACGTTTTGCATTACTGTGTGCCCAACATTCCCTCCCGCTATTCCAAAACGGCTTCACTTTCGATCAGTAACATCATCACACCTTATTTGCTTCAAATGGCTGAGGATGGTGGTTTAGAAAGTGCTATCCGTTGCAATAAAGGACTTAAAAACGGAGTCTATTTATACCACGGCATCTTGACTAATAAGGCGATTGGAGAATGGTTCGATATTCAAGATAATGACATCAATTTAATTGTTTTTTAAGCACACTTTAAATTACATTTGCAAAAAAAATAATTCATGAAATTCAAACATCGCTTTGCTTACTATTTAATTGGTTTAATAATGGGATCTTTTACAGTAGCCGCCATATTCTCAGGAAAAGATACCCGTTGTAATTACTTCCCAAATGCACGAGTGCTAAATGATTTGACAAACAAGCCATTTATCTACTCTGAGAAAGCCTCTCAAATCTTAAGCCAAAAATGGATAGATACTGTCGACATCAAAAATACCCTGAAATATGGCGATGTCGATTTTGACAAAAGCAACACCTCCGTCGGAAATGGTAAGTTGTATATCGTATACGGAAAAACAACCCAAAATCAAGAAATAACGCTCGAAGTGATTAATTATGCCGAAAAAGCGGTA
>JBOFUD010000319.1:0-2027 GCA_051652385.1 Flavobacterium sp. | reverse complement strand
TCGTTTGAGGTATATTTATCTAAAATAGTTTTGATAATCGGCGCATAGGTTCTTGTTGGCGATAAGACCAATTTACCCGCATCGATAGGCGAATTTTCGACAGCATCGGTCAATTGTACTTGTCCAGAATAAATCAATTCTGACGGTACTGCTGCGTCGAAACTCTCAGGATATTTGGTGGCTAAGTATTTTTCGAAAACATCGTGACGAGCAGAGGTTAATCCGTTGCTTCCCATTCCGCCATTGTACCCTTTTTCGTAAGTCGCTTGACCAAAAGAGGCCAAACCAACAATAACATCTCCCGCTTGAATATTGGCATTGTCAATAACATCGGCACGTTTCATACGAGCCGTTACGGTTGAATCTACAATAATGGTACGCACAATATCACCCACATCGGCCGTTTCGCCACCAGTGGAATGTATGGTTACCCCAAACGAATCCAATTCTTTGATTAATTCTTCGGTTCCGTTGATAATGGCCGAAATAACTTCGGCAGGAATTAGATTTTTATTGCGTCCGATCGTTGAAGAAAGTAAAATATTATCCGTTGCACCTACACACAATAAATCATCAATATTCATGATTAATGCATCTTGAGCGATGCCTTTCCAAACCGAAACATCTCCCGTCTCTTTCCAATACATATAAGCCAACGAGGATTTGGTTCCTGCACCATCGGCATGCATAATCAAGCAATAATCTTGGTCTTGGGTGAGATAATCGGGTACAATTTTACAAAATGCTTGTGGAAATAATCCTTTATCAATGTTTTTGATGGCATTATGCACGTCTTCTTTTGATGCCGAAACACCGCGCTGCGCATATCGTTTGGAAGTATCTGAACTCATGAAATTAGTTTGTGTTGATGTGGCGCAAAGATAAGCAGTTTTTTTAATTTCTTGGTTCAAACCCTTATATGGTTATCAAAAAAACCGACAGATTCAAAAATCATATCGGTTTTAAAAACAAAATTAAAAAATGAAATGATATTTATTTCCAATCAGGCATCGAGCTGCCTAAAAATAAGGTAGACCTTGAATCTGAATCTGATAAATTAACCTTTTGTATATTTTTTGAGGAAATACCATCATTGGACGTATTTACAAAAATAACCTCTGCTTGATTGGGCGAAAATCGCACATCCGAATCATTAAATCCTGACAATTTTTTGGATAAAATTTCCTGGGATGTTTTGGAAATCGTATTGAAAATAAACAGTCTTGAATCTAAACTTCTGTATTCTAAATTTTGAAAACCACTAATGTCCCTCGA
Source organism: Flavobacterium sp. (assembly GCA_051652385.1). GTDB lineage: Bacteria > Bacteroidota > Bacteroidia > Flavobacteriales > Flavobacteriaceae > Flavobacterium. Next base: position 752 of record JBOFUD010000319.1, on the reverse strand, counting down.
ATAGACAATTCGACTATTGTCTACATTTATATCTACACCGCTGACAGCACCATTTGCATTGTTTAATACGCTATATAGCAGGACACCTGAGGAAGAAATAACATAAATTTCTACCTCATATCCTAAGTTATTATTCACCTTTAAAACAATCGAACTGCCATCAACACTCCAAGCACATTCCGAAATAAACTTACCATTTGGGGTCTGAAAAACAGACGTTAAACCAGTACCATCACTATTGATACGGTATAATTTATCAAAATTTGGATAGATGATTTGACTGCCTGAGCTATTCCAACAGAAGCTAACATGATCCATATTAAAGCCGGCAATCGGAACTGTATTGGTAACTTTTTTAATAGAGGTCCCGTCTGAATTCATCGTGTAAATATGATTTTGGGAACCATCAGTACTCAGAAACGCAATTTTATTGGCTTGCAAATTTTTTCGAGGCCGGTAGCTATTTAGAGAAGAAGAAGTAATTTGTAATTGATTTCCGGTATCGTCTGCAGCAAAAATAACATTGTTCCCGTTTATTTTTTTTACAAATAAAAACCTGCTATTGGGAAAACTCGTCGTTGTGAATGAAAAAACATTACTATTTACCGCTTTATTAATTCCGTCGGAAACCGAAACCTGCCAAAAATATTTGGTGCTATAACTCAAATTAGATAAATCGACACTGTTACTTTTAAGATTTTCAAAAGTAATAATTTCGTCTGTCGTTCCATTTCTAAGAGTGACAGTAGCGG
>JBOFUD010000318.1:0-8510 GCA_051652385.1 Flavobacterium sp. | reverse complement strand
CTTTCAATCGATTGGAGTCGAAACGGTGTACGGTTTGAATGGGTTTTCTCCCCGGCGGTAATTCATCAATAACCGAAACATCCAAATCGCCATACAAACTCATCGCCAAAGTTCTCGGGATAGGAGTAGCCGTCATCACTAAAACGTGTGGAGGAATGGTGTTCTTTTTCCATAATTTGGATCGTTGTTCTACGCCAAAACGGTGTTGCTCATCTATAACAGCCAATCCTAAATTCTGAAATTGTACTTTATCTTCTAGCAAGGCGTGCGTACCAATTATGATTTGTAAACTTCCATTTTCAAGCTCTTCATGAATGATTTTTCGAGCGGCAGTTTTGGTAGAACCGGTAAGGATTTTAATATTGATATTTAAAGTGGCTGCAAATTCTGAAAGACCAATAAAATGCTGATTGGCCAGAATCTCTGTGGGTGCCATCAAGCAAGCCTGAAAACCATTGTCTAGGGCCAGAAGCATACTCATAAATGCGACAATCGTTTTGCCCGATCCCACATCTCCTTGCAACAGACGGTTCATTTGGGCATTGCTCCCCATATCGGTTCGGATTTCTTTGATGACTCTTTTTTGAGCATTGGTCAAATCGAAAGGCAAATGATTTTGAAAAAAATTTAAGAAAAATTCACCCACTTTTGAAAAGGGATGTCCTTTGATTTTGTGTTTGCGAATCAAATTTTTGGTAATCAATTGCAACTGAATATAAAACAATTCTTCAAATTTGAGCCGAAATTGAGCTTTGGCCAAGGCTTCGCTACTTTTTGGAAAATGAATATTGAAAAGCGCCGCATTTTTTGGAATCAATTTTAATTCATCTATCAAATGCGGTGGCAAGGTTTCGGTGAATAACGCCTGAGTTTCCAGAAACAATTGTTGCATCATTTTGTTGATGACTCTGTTGCTAATGCCTCTGTTGGCCAATGTTTCGGTAGAAGGATATACGGGTTGCATGGCCGAACGTAAACTTTGTTGATGTTCGGCAAGCAATTCAATTTCTGGATGCGCCATGCTAAATTGGCTTCCATATTGAGCACATTTTCCAAAAACAACACACATTTCATTAAGTTTTAAACTCTCTTTAATCCATTTGTGCCCTTGAAACCAATTAAGGTCTAGTTGCCCAGTTTCATCTGCAAACGTGGCCACCAAACGTTTTTGGTTTTTGCCAAACTCAACTGTTTTGATATGTATTATTTTACCAACAATTTGCACCTCGGCTGCAGTGCCTTGCAATTCGTTGATTTTGTAATACCGCGTGCGATCAATATACCGATTGGGATAAAAATTAACCAAATGTCCATACTTATGAATTCCCAATTCTTTTCGTAGCAATGCCCCACGAGTTGGGCCCACGCCTTTCAAAAATTCTATGGGAGTTTCTAGGAGATTGTTGGACATTTTTGAGTTATGAATTATCAGTTATGAGTTGTCAGTGTTTGAATTTTTTAGATTCTAAAAGTACTGCAAACTTTTTTCGCAAAGCGAAGATAGTGGTTTGTTTCTAGATTTGGAAATGGGTTTATTTAGGAATTTCTTAGAATTCACAATACCTTTGGAATCTAAAATATAAAAAATGGTAATTGATAAATTTGAAAATTACAGACTATACAGCCAATTAACGAAACGATTGGGTAAAGGATTTGAGTTTCTAGCTTCAACGGATTTAAAAACATTGGCTATTGGAACACATGAAATTGATGCTGACAAAATATTTGCGATTGTACAAGAATACGATACCAAAGACGAATCTGAATGTGTACTGGAAGGTCACCATAAATACATTGATATTCAATACGTCATCAGTGGAGTGGAGTTGATGGGATTTGCACCTTTGACCAACCAGAAAATGGTGGAGGAAGATCTTGAAAAAGATTATACATTTTATGAAGGTGACACTTCGTTATTGCGAGTGGAAGAAGGGATGTTTACCTTGTTTTTCCCTGAAGATTTGCACCGTACTTGCGTAAAAGTAACTGATATTTCGAAAGTAAAAAAAGTGGTGGTAAAAGTTAAAATATAAAACAAATTAAAATGGTAACTCATCTAGCTTTGCTTCGTGGTATTAATGTTTCGGGTCATAACATGATCAAAATGGAGGTTTTGAAAGCTACTTTGGAAGCGGTTGGTTTTCAAAATGTAGTCACTTATATTCAATCGGGAAATGTTTTTGTAACTACCGAAGAAGAAAATCCGGCCAAAGTAGGGTTTATTATTAAACAAGAAATTTTCAAAACTTTAGGACTCGAAGTTCCCGTAGTTATGATTGGAAAAGCGGATTTAGAGGCTTGTCTTTCCAATAATCCATTTTTGAAAGAGAAAGAGGCAGATTTGAAAAAATTATACGTTGCTTTTGTTTCTTCCGAGTTATCGAAAGATCGAATTAGTGATTTGAAAATGAGTCAAGTGAAACCCGACGAAGCTCAAATCGATGCCAATAGAATTTTTATTAAATACGCTGTTGGTGCTGGTAAAACGAGGTTAGATCAAAAATATATCGAAAAAAAGCTCAGTGTTATTGCCACTATTCGAAATTGGAATACGGTGACGCAATTGCTAAAAATGTATGAGGAAATTAAGGTGTAATATCTTTTTTCTTTAAAAAATTCCCTCTGGGCGAATTGCTTTTGTGGAGCACCATCTCGGAGTGAAGAAATTCAGCAGCCTTTGCAGAATCGGTTACTTTGATGGCGCTACGCGCTAACATTTCAGCTTCAAATTCATTTAAAACACGCTCTCGTATTCCTGTTTTTCTCCATTGCGATAAGGGTTTGCAACCGGTACTTATGCCACGAGCCAAACGAAGCGCATCGAGTAAGGCTTGATTCGCTCCTTGCCCTTTAAAGGGGCTCATCGGATGTGCTGCATCACCAATAAGCGTGACCATTTCTTCTTTTTGCAAGACCTCCTTTGTGAGCAATTCACGATCATAAACGGGGTATCCTGAAAGCTGATTCTCTGGGGTTGCGGCTACAATTTGAGGAACGGGATTGTGCCATTGTGTTCTTTGGCATGCTGCTGCTTTGAGCGCATGAGGTCCTTGTTTACTTAACGCTTTGGCCTCATTTTCAGAGATAGGGAAGCTAAGTTGCCACATCACCGAGTCGGCGGTAAACGGCATGATATAGATGCGCTCTTGACCGTTGGCGGTTTGAAAAACAGTTTCAGAATCTAATAAGGAATGATTTGGATCATCGAGTGCTGTCAAAGGGCAAATCCCTAATATCGCTATGCAACCTAAATACCGTAAGGGCGACGTTTCATCGCCAATTAACAATCTTCTTACCGTGCTTCGGATACCATCGGCTCCAACAACAAGATCGGCTTTGGCGCTTTTCAATACACCGTTTACTTCAAAATTGAGCACAACACCTTGGTCGTTAGTTGTTGTGTAATCCAATAATTGGTGTCCCCATTGCACGGCATCGTCTCCGCCAAGTTGTTCCAATAAAGCCTGTCGCAACGACTGACGCGCAATATGAATATTGGTGCGTTTGGCAGCATAAGTTGCATCCGATTCCATCCATTTTCTTACGCCCCATTCCCCAATTATGGTACCATCGGTAGTATGTACCACGTGGCGGGTGGAAACAATTCCTTCTGCTAATGAAAAAATACCTAAACCTTCGATGGCTTTGCTGGCTTGTTGCAAGGTTAAGCCGTAGCCTTGCGATCGGGCGCTAAAGTTGGCATCACGTTCGTAGAGTGTAAAAGGGATTCCGCGGTGCAAGCAGGCCACAGCTAGCGCTACACCGCCAATACCACCTCCGATAATGGCCACATGTGGGAAATTTTCAGCGTCCACTTTGGTAGGAATTTCAGTAGGGAGAAGCCCTGAACCAGAACAATGCAAACAAGCATAAAGATGTCCTTTGGGAGGAATAGGTGGTATTCCAGTAGCGTTATTTTTTTCAAATAACTCAAGAGCCATTTGGTAATTTTCTCTGACTTTTTTACTGATTCTTTTGCTTTTTTTTCCGCGTCCTTTGCATGCTGGACACATGGTCCAATGGGTTTTTGGATGCCGTATTTTTTCTTGTTCTGGTGTGTTTTTCTTGCTCATGATCGACCCTCTTTTCTGTAGTATTCAAAATCAGAATACGCTTAGAAGCTGTAAATGTAGTAAAACCAATCGTGGTTATTCGTTTGGAGTCTTCAGAGAATAGCATTTGTATGTCGAGAATTACGCTTTACATTAGGTATTGTCATTCAAATATTTTCATTCGGGCCTGGTTAAATTCAGTTTAAAAAATCAAAATAGAAGTTGACTTACACTACTTTAACGCTAACAAAAACGACTGTGGATTATTTGTGCTTTTTTAACACATTTATCTCAAAAAAGTTCGGAATTTTGCATTTTATTCAAATAATACAGACAACTATGAATGAGGCTTTGTTTTTTGCCGCGTTGAGGTTGTTTTTTGAGCTCCTTTTCTTGGTCTAGGTCTGATAATTTATGTAGATTTGAACCTCGGTTAAAACCGATATAACACATCGCCTTGTGATCTGTTTTGCAGGTTGAAAATGCTGAATTGTATTTATTTTTAAGGATATCAGAAATACCTATCAAAGGGGCGAATACCTTTTGATTATATTTATTACACGCTATTTAAGTCTGTAGAATCAGCTTAATTTGGCTAATTTTTTAAAGTTTTAATTACCGTACTTATGCCCAATAACATACTTATTGAAGATCAATATAAAAGAAGTCGTTTGTTTGAAAAAGAAAATGTCAATGACTTGGTTAGAGTTTTAAAGCGATTTAACACTGTTCCGAAGATTAACGATATTAATATTATTACCTCAAACAGTGAACCTACACTATTCAAAATTATTCCCAATAAATCGATCATTATAGGCGCTTCTTTTTTAGAGCAGCCCGTTTTAGCGTTGACGTATTTGCGGTATGGTGTAGAATGGCAACTTTGGTACAAAGCTTTAGGAAAAGACAAATCAGACAGCTTTTTGTGTGATGTAGCCGCTTTAAAAGTGACCAAAATATTCTATGAAATATTACCAAAAGAAGATAAAGAAAAATTGGCCAACAGCGATCATTTTTTAATTGATTTGATTAAAAAAGAGCACGCTACGGATTATGAATCATTAGCCAATAATAAGGACATAGCCGCTATTCATGGGCTTGTTGCTGCAAAAAAAGTTTTTGATAACTCATGGGAACCAATTCTTGAAAACTTAGCAAAACCTACCGAATATTTGTTAATGTCAGGCGGTGATCTTAGGCTTAATATTGACGAAATCGAATTGTTAAACAAATACGGATGCCGACCATTTCCTAGGCCAGATGCCTTTACTTTTGCTTCATCAACTGCGACCAGTATTTCAAATTTTGCTTTTGATAAATCCGATAAAGTAAGACGGTTTTTAATTCAGAATAGTCTAAGAGACGGATATAAAGCAACCACAATCGCTTTTTCAGAATTGCTAAAAAACAACCTTCGAAAAGCGCTTAAAATTAAAGATGAATGCCAAATTATCTTTTCGCCTTCGGGAACAGATTCTGCTTTGCAGATTGCAGCTATTACTCAAATTGTTTCTGATAAAGAGATTACCCATGTTTTGGTAGCTTCAGATGAAACCGGAAGTGGCGTGCCGGCAGCCCTAAAAGGTTGTCATTTTGAAAACACCACCGCCTTAAATCACCCCGTGACAAAAGGGGACAAAATCGAAGGATTTAGAGACGTTAATTTGATTCAAATTCCGTTGCGCGATGAAAATGGCGAATTAAAGTCGGCTACACAATTAGACGAAGAAGTCTTCTCGGCAATTTCAAAAACCAATCAATTGGGCCGTCACATTGTGTTACACATTATGGATCAATCAAAACTTGGATACCAATCTCCGAGTAAGAACTTGTTAAAAAGTTTGGATACACTTCAAGACTTATCCTTGCAATGTATCGTCGATGCTTCACAACTGCGATTAGATCCCAAAGACATCCACAATTATTTGAACAAAGGCTATATGATTACCATCACGGGTAGTAAATACTTTACAGGACCTCCGTACTGTGGCGCCTTAATTTTACCAATAAACGTAAGTAAATTCGTATATGGTGTTAAAACTACACTACCAAAAGGATTGAATACCTATTACAATCACTCTGATTGGCCTACCATGTGGAATTGTTCAAAAGATTTATCGGAAGGATTTAATTATGGTTCAAATATGCGTTGGAATGCTGCCATTGTTGAGATGGAGCGTTATTACAAAACCCCCATTTTGTATCGCAATATGGGAATCGAAATGTTTTGCAATTTCGTAGAAGATTCTATCAAAGAAGCTACTTTCTTAACGCCACTATTTGTAGACCGTTCCGTTGCAAATCCATACGGCAGCAAAGAATTTGGGCTCCGAAACATTTGCACCATTTTTCCTTTCTTCATACTAAAAAATGGCAAACCTTTAGCGCTAGAACAAGTTAAAAGGCTGTACACCTTGCTAAATTCAGATATTTCCAGCAAATTCGAAGATTCGCCGCTAGAAATTATTAGACTTGCAGGTCAAAAATGCCACATCGGACAACCCGTCAATGTAAAATACGACAGTGATTTTCAAAGTGCCGTTTTGCGCATTAGTTTGGGTTCACGAATCATTTCCGAAAGCTGGGTCAATAGAGACATAAGCCTGTTTTTTAGAAACATAGAAAATCAAATGAATCAAATTACCGTGATTCTAAAAAAAATAGAGTTAATTCTCAACACACCCGAATTATTGGACTAACAGCAAATTACGTTTTTTCGAATGGTTCAGAAAAAGCATCAATTTTTATAGGCTGTCCGGGCAGGCTATCCACTACAAGTCCGCAGGAACCCGTTTATAAAACAAAAACCCCAAAAAAGCTTCCGTTGGTCGCTCTTTTGGGGTTTGTTTTATAAAAAAAACGGCTTCCTTTACGGGCTTTCCGTTGCTATCCTTGACAGAGTTTTTTGGGTTCAAGACTATTTTGTAGTATCATGATTCTAATTCGTAAAATGTTAACGTACAATAGAAAATAAAATCTATTGTATCTCCATTCCTGAAACTCAAAAAGTTATTTTAAATTCTTTTAAATTTCAGAAAAGAAGAATCATAATTAGTATTCCCTTTGCTTTTTTGGCTCCATCAATTGTAATAGCAGCGACAAAATGATCGTCAACAATGCGCCAATAAAATTCAACCACAAATAGCCAAGTTTTTCTTCGCCACTTGGATAGATAAAAATGGCAAAATAATAGATGATAAAAATCGTGATTTGACTCATCACGGCACTATAAAAAACAGCTTTTGATTGTACTTTTTTGAGATAAAAACCCACCAAAAAGATCCCCAATACCGTTCCATAAAATATCGAACCGATTATATTGACCAACTGAATCAGGTTTTCGAACAAGGTGCCAATGCAAGCAAAAAGAATGGCAATGACACCCCACATTACGGTAAAAAATTTAGTCGCGTTGAGGTAATGTCTTTCTGATTTTTCGGTCTTAAGATTCCGTTTGTAAATATCGATCGCAGTGGTCGAGGCCAAAGCATTTAGCCCAGAAGCCGTTGAGGACATGGCTGCCGAAAGAATGACTGCCAATAATAATCCAATTAATCCTTTGGGAAGATAGTTTAGTACAAAATGAAAAAACACATAATCTTTGTCATTGGTTTCACTATCTGGATCCGCTTTTTTGATGATGTCTTTGGCTCGGTCACGTAAGTCTTTTTCTTTACTCGACAAAGCTACTAACTCCTTGCGCAAAGTGGGATTGTCATAATCCTGATTCAATTGATCGATATACAATAAATTGATCACTTTTTTGTCTTCCGATAAGGCATCGAGTTTCTTTTCTAAAGTACGGTATTCGTCTTTATATTTTGAATTTTCGATGATGGTTTTGTTATTCGGATTGAAATTTAACGGCACAGGATTGAATTGAAAAAAGACAAAAACCATAACACCTGTCAATAAAATAAAGAATTGCATGGGGACTTTCAGTAAACCATTCATGATTAAACCCATTTGACTTTCGCGAACCGATTTTCCTGATAAATAGCGTCCCACTTGCGATTGATCGGTTCCGAAGTATGCCAAAGCCAGGAAAAAACCACCAGTAATTCCGCTCCAAAACGTATATTTTTGCTCCGGATCAAAAGAGAAATCCACGATATTCATTTTGTCATTGGCTCCAGCAATATGCAAGGCGCTCGAAAAAGTCATGTCGTTCGGTAAATAATGTAAAATCAAGAAAAAAGTAGTAAACATGCCCAACATGATGACGAACATTTGCTGTTTTTGCGTAACGTTGACCGCTTTGGTTCCACCAGAAAAAGTATAAATAATCACCGAAATTCCGATAAAAATATTCATGTACGTTAAATTCCATCCCAATATGGCCGATAAAATAATTGCGGGTGCATAGATGGTTAATCCGGTTCCAAAACCTCGCTGTACCAGGAATAACACGGCGGCCAATGAGCGTGTTTTTAAATCAAATCGTTTTTCTAAATACTC
>JBOFUD010000317.1:0-4216 GCA_051652385.1 Flavobacterium sp. | reverse complement strand
TGGTAGCGCATGGAACGGATACAATGGAGGAAACGGCTTATTACCTTGATTTAACGGTTAACTACGATAAACCGGTAGTGGTAGTTGGCGCTATGAGACCCTCAACAGCTATGAGTCAAGATGGAAATCGCAACTTATTGGACGCAATCATGGTAGCGGCAAACCCCAAAACGCAGGGCAAAGGTGTAGTGGTAGCCATGGATGAAAAAATATTTGACAGTCGTGATGTTACAAAATCGAGCACTACGAACTTAGAGACTTTTGTGTCTAGAAATTTTGGACCTATAGGGTTAATCTATGACGGTAAAGCCAACTATTATTATCAGTCATTAAAAAATCCTTCTAAAAAGTTTGATGTTGCTGCCCTATCTAAATTACCTGAGGTCGAAATTGTGTACGGTTATGCAGACGCAAGCCCAAATACAGTTTCGGGTATCTTAAGTTCTGGGTTGAAAGGCATAGTGTACGCTGGTATGGGTAATGGAAATTTTGGTGCGCCTGTTGGGAAAGCATTAGAGGCTGCCTCCAAAAAAGGGATTGTTGTTTGTCGTGCAGCAAGAGCTGGTTCTGGTAGAGTTACTTTAGATAACGAGGTAAATGACGCTGAACTAGGGTTTGTGGTAGCAGATGATTTAAATCCACAAAAAGCAAGGATATTATTAATGCTGTCCCTTACGGAAACGAGCGACAAAAATAAAATACAACAAAATTTCTTTGAATATTAAGAAGGCAAAGATTTATATTAAAATAAAATATCGTTTATGTTTTGGATTGAATTTAGTTTACTCATAGCAATGATTCTGATAGGATCGCAAATGAAAGGGATTGGACTAGGAGTGATGGGAATGGTGGGACTTTTTATCTTTATTACCTTTTTTAAAATGACGCCCACCAATCCACCCATAGATGTGATGCTTATTATCATGGCTATAGTAACAACGGCTGCTACCTTGCAAGCCTGCGGCGGATTAGATTTTCTGGTAGGAATTGCAGAAAAAATTATTCGAAGCAACCCCTCCAAGATTATTTTTATTGGTCCATTTAGTGTTTTCATTCTATGTCTTTTTGCCGGTACCTCTCATATTTTATATTCTTTGTTACCTATTATTTCAGAGGTCTCTGCCAAAAAGAGAATTCGTCCAGAACGCGCTTTGAGTATGTCAGTAATTGCCTCTCACATGGCGCTTACAGGAAGTCCGATGAGTGCCGCGACCGCTGCTCTTGTTGTGATTCTAGGCTATGAGGGAGCCTTACTGGATATCATGGCAATTTGTATTCCAGCCTGCGTAATCGGGGTTTTGGCGGGTTGTTTTTTTGTTTTAAAAAGAGGTAAAGAGCTGGAAAAGGATCCGATTTTCATCGAAAAGATGAGGGATCCTATTTTTGCTAAAAGCCTAGAAGTAGTGACTGAAACGCAGCATCGGGTGTTGAAACCTGGTGCCAAAACATCGGTATTCTTATTTTCTTTGGCCATCATATTTATAGTAGTCTCTGGTTCAGATCCTCACTTGATTCCAAACTTTGGTGCCAGTACAGCTTCCTTGGTAATAAATGCCAATGGTAATTTAAGTATGGTTACTGTAATTTGTATAATAACCTTTACAGCCAGTGCTTTGATGATGCTCGTGACCAAGACAAATTCTTCTGAGGTCGCCAAATCTAGCTTGTTTACCTCTATGGCCACAGCAACCATCTCTGTTTTTGGAGTAGTGTGGATGAGTTCTACCTTTATGAAGTATAACAAAGAAATGATTCAATCTACATTAGGGCAAATTGTAGCCGACTATCCTTGGTCATTTGCTGTAGCTGTTTTTATAATGGGAGCTCTCATGTTTAGCCAAGCCGCAGCCACAAAGTCTATGATGCCTCTTGGTTTGGCCTTGGGAATTTCGAATCCGGCTTTAATTGCCATTTTTCCTGCAGTAAACAGTTGTTTTGTATTACCGGGCTACCCAACTTTGTTGGCCGCAATTGACTTTGATCGTACTGGAAGTACCAAAATCGGAAAATTTGTTATTAACCATAGTTTTATTATTCCGGGAATAGTAGTAACCGTGGTGTCAATAATTGTAGGATTCATTCTTGGCTATTTTATTTTGTAAACTTTAAAATTTTGAAACTTTGAAAAATTATTTCATTTATTTCATGTTGGCTTTTATGCCAATTATTGCCTTAGGTCAAACTGATCAAATGGGTAAACAGACAAACGAAGGGGTTTTCTCCAACGGTGATTCCATTAGATCACTAATCCCAATTCAAAAACAATCGCTGTTGAGAGATGTCGACGTCATCTTCAACACTCGCGTCGCCTTTAATAGTGGATTTTTGGATGGAAGTCACACAGGGTCTAATTTTAATTTTGATCAACTTCGGCTAGAAATTAAAGGAAAAATTCACGACAAAATCTATTTTAGATTTCGTGACAGATACACAAGAGAACCCATACCCGGAAACCTAGATAACATCAGTCGTTCTGTTGATTTAGCTTTCGTGAGGGTCGATCTTTCTCCAAGAACCAATATAACCATTGGTAAAGTTTGTGCCGATTGGGGAGGGTATGAATTCGATTTTAATCCAATTGATATCCTAACCTACAATGATATAATAGAAAATGCTGATAACTTTTTAGTAGGTGTGGGAGTGGCTCATACTTTTGCCGATAAGAAAAACTCCCTGTCTTTTCAAGTTTTAAATTCAAGAACAAAAACTTTTGAAGAACAATACGGGACTACGATCCCACCAGGCATCAATGCTTCAAAGGCTCCATTAGCTTTTGTAGCGAATTGGAGAAGTAGTTTCTTTGATGGCAAACTAGAAACCACATACAGCTATAGTTTTTTTAATGAGGCAAAAAGTACACACATGAATTATATTGCTTTGGGAAATAAATTTACCGCCAACAAATTTGTGTTGTACTATGATTTTCAATACAGTAAAGAAAACCTTGATCGTAAAGGGATAATTTCTAATATTATAAGCAGTCAATACCAATATGCTGCGCAGGACGCTAAATATATCGAAAACTGGCTTCGTGCAGAATATTTAATCACTCCAAAACTAAACGTGCTGCTAACCGTGATGAATAGTAATCACTATTGGGAAGGTAATCCTGATCCAAATGGCAGTTCTAAGCTGTCTTGTAGTTATGGAATCATTCCAACCGTGCAGTACGCGCCTTTCAAAGATCATAATGTTAAATTTTATGTAGCGTATACCGCAAGGAAATTTAATTACACAAAATATGCCGAAAATACTTTTAGTGTAAAGGATTATTCAACTGGACTGTTTGGAATTGGGTTAGTAGCCCCATTGTTGGTATTATAAAAATCTAAATCATGAAAAATTTATCTGGTTATTCTTTATTACGAAACCCTAAACTAAATAAGGGTACCGCTTTTTCTCTCGAAGAAAGAAAACAATACAACTTGGTGGGTTTGTTGCCTGAGGCCGTCGAGACGCTGGAAATACACGTAGAAAGGGTGTTAGAACAATTGAATAGACTAGACAAGCCTATCAATAAATATATCTTCTTGATGCAATTGCTTGAAAATAATGAAACGCTTTTCTTTAAAATAGTTTCGACTGCACCCAAAAAGTTTCTGCCTATTGTATACACTCCCACGGTGGGCGAGGCGTGTCAGAAATTTGGTCAAGTGTCCAGACGTCCTCGAGGGATGTATATAGCGATCGATCAAAAGGATAATATCAGAGAAATTTTGAGAAATTGGTCAGAAGACGATGTGCGTTTTACCGTGGTGACGGATGGTGGAAGGATTTTAGGACTAGGGGATTTGGGTATTTTTGGGATTGGTATATCAATTGGAAAATTAATTTTGTACACCAGTTGTGGGGGGGTTCCTCCTGAGCATACCTTGCCAATTGTTCTAGATGTGGGTACCAATAATGAAGATTTTTTAAACGATCCTTTGTATCCAGGATTAAAGTGTAAGCGAATTCGTGGCAAAGAGTTTGACGATTTTATTGCAGCTTTTGTAGAAGCGCTAAATGAAGTTTTTCCAAAAATTTGCATTCAGTGGGAAGATTTTCCCGGTGTCGATGCCATTCGTATTTTAAATACATTCAAAGATAAAGTGTGTACTTTTAATGATGATATTCAAGGAACGGCTGCGGTCGCGACGGCGGGTTTTATTTCCATCAGTCGATTAACCCATAAAACCTTCAAGGATCAGCGATTCCTGTTTCTAGGTGCAGGCGC
>JBOFUD010000316.1:0-4239 GCA_051652385.1 Flavobacterium sp. | reverse complement strand
CGAGTTATGCCATGAAAAAACTCAAAGAAAGCGGTTTGGATACGTTGATTCCAACATTGAAACAACCGGTTTTGGGCATTTGTTTAGGCATGCAATTGATGTGCAACAAATCGGAAGAAGGAAATACGGATGGATTAGGGATTTTTGATGTGGATGTAGTCAAATTTTCTCCAAAAGTAAAAGTGCCTCAAATGGGTTGGAATACCATTTACAATCTAAAATCAGATGTATTCAAAGGAATTTCCGAAAATGAATACATGTATTTGGTACATAGTTTTTATGCGCCAATTTGTGCTGAAACCATTGCTACCACAAACTATGAATTAGAGTATTCATCGGCTTTAGAGAAAGATAATTTCCTCGGAACGCAATTCCACCCTGAAAAAAGCGGTGATGTGGGGGAGAAGATATTAGACAACTTTTTAAAATTATAAGATTGAAAAATTTAAAGATAAAATAGTCAGAAATCTTTAAATCATTCAATTTTTAAATCTTTTAATAAAATAAAATGAGAATAATACCAGCAATAGATATCATCGAAGGAAAATGTGTCCGTTTGTCAAAAGGGGATTACAACACCAAAATTATTTACAATGAAAATCCGCTTGAAGTGGCCAAATCATTTGAAGCCCACGGAATTGAATACTTGCATTTAGTAGATTTGGATGGCGCCAAATCCAGTAAAATTGTAAATTACAAAATACTAGAACAAATAGCCACAAAGACGAAATTGAAAATTGATTTTGGTGGAGGATTAAAATCTGATGCCGATTTAAAAATTGCTTTCGAAAGTGGGGCAAACCAAATTACAGGAGGAAGTATAGCCGTAAAGAACCGAGCTATTTTTGAAAAATGGATCGCTGAGTATGGTTCGCATAAAATTATTTTAGGAGCCGATGCGAAGAACGAAAAAGTAGCTGTTTCAGGTTGGCTAGAAGATTCCAATGAAGACTTGATTCCATTTATTCAAGACTACCAAAGCAAAGGGATTCAGTACGTTATTTGTACCGATATCGCCAAAGATGGAATGCTAGAAGGTCCGAGTTTTGATTTGTACGCTAAAATTTTAGAAAGTTGTAATGTCAAATCGAGTGTGTCACTTCGAGCGCAGTCGAGAAGCGAGATTAAACTAATTGCTTCTGGAGGGATTTCCACTTTTGATGAATTGCCAAAATTAGCCGAATTAGGTTGTGAAGGAACGATCATCGGAAAAGCGATTTATGAAGGCCGAATTTCATTGAAACAGTTGGAGAATTATATAGTAGAAACTAAATAATTTGAAAAGTGAAAATTTGGAAATGAGACAATACATTTTCAAATTTTTTTATTTTCAAATTTTCAAATTAAAACAAATGCTTACAAAAAGAATTATTCCTTGTCTGGATATTAAAAACGGTAGAACGGTAAAAGGGGTCAATTTTGTCGATTTACGTGATGCGGGAGATCCAGTAGAATTGGCCAAGCTTTATTCAAAAGAAGGAGCTGATGAATTGGTATTTTTGGACATTTCGGCAACTGAAGAACGCAGAAAAACGCTGGTAGATTTAGTTCGAAAAGTAGCAGCTACCATCAATATTCCTTTTACGGTGGGTGGTGGTATTTCGACAGTTGAAGATGTTGAGGTTTTGCTTCAAAATGGCGCAGACAAGGTGTCTATCAATTCTTCGGCAGTAAAAAACCCACAATTGATTAATGATTTGGCTCAAAAATTTGGAAGCCAGTGTGTGGTGGTAGCCATAGATGCCAAACAAATTGCTGGCGAATGGATCGTACATTTGGTAGGTGGAAAAGTTCCCACCGAGATCCGGCTGTTTGATTGGGCCAAAGAAGTGGAGCAACGTGGAGCGGGTGAAATTCTCTTTACTTCGATGGATCACGACGGCACCAAAAATGGTTTTGCCAACCAAGCTTTGTCTCAATTGTCTCAATTGGTCAACATTCCGATTATTGCTTCAGGTGGAGCAGGTAATATAGGTCATTTTGTTGACACCTTTATTGACGGAAAAGCCGATGCAGCATTGGCCGCAAGTGTCTTTCATTTCAAAGAAATCGAAATTAAGACTCTGAAAAAAGCTTTAAAAAACAACCAAATTGAAGTAAGATTGTAGAACATAGAATATAGATCTTAGAAAATAAAAAACTTTTTGTTTTTCGTTTTCAATCTTTAAATTTTTTAATCATTGAATCTTTCAATTATTTAAATAAAAAAATTATGCAAATAAATATATCAAGTGCTCACGGATTAATTCCAGCGATAATTCAAGATGCTGAAACTAAAAATGTTTTGATGTTGGGCTACATGAACGAGGAATCGTTACAAAAAACCATAGACACTCAGAAAGTTACGTTCTACAGTCGTTCAAAACAACGCTTATGGACCAAAGGAGAAGAAAGTGGCAATTTTTTAGAATTGGTTTCTATCAAAAATGATTGTGACGGCGACACCTTATTGATTCAGGCAAAACCGGTGGGACCAACTTGTCATACGGGTACCGATACCTGCTGGCAAGAGGCCAATTCAGGTAACTTCGGTTTTTTGTCACAATTGGAAGCGACGATTAAAACGCGTAGAGAAAATGCCGACTCTGAAAAAAGTTATGTAGCATCATTGTTTGAAAAAGGCATCAACAAGATTGCTCAAAAAGTTGGAGAGGAAGCGGTTGAAGTGGTTATTGAAGCCAAAGATGATAACGATGAGTTGTTCCTGAGCGAGAGTGCCGATTTGCTTTTTCATTATCTGATTTTACTGCAAGCCAAAGGGTTTAAACTGAATGATGTAGTGGAAGTATTGAAAGGAAGGCAGAAGTAAGGATTGGTTTGCTGCAACTGGACCAAAGTCCAGCCTTATAAAATGTATCGAGTCTACGACTCTTCAAAATGAGGTCAAAGTTCCATAGGAACGAAATGTACTGTAGCGACGGATTTTAATCCGTTGGTTAATCATTGTAATCCTACCAAAAACAAAACCTTTTTTCCTTTTAGCCCCGGGAGTAGCGGCATCCTTTTGTGGCCATGGTTTTTTTTTTAAACCATGGCCACAAAAGATATAGCGGATCACGGGACGATGCCAACTGGAATGCGCTTTCTTTCTGCTTCAAAAAATCGAGAATTGACGGGTTTTCGTTTCTTTTTATCCAGTAAAAACTA
Organism: Flavobacterium sp.; assembly: GCA_051652385.1. Taxonomy (GTDB): domain Bacteria; phylum Bacteroidota; class Bacteroidia; order Flavobacteriales; family Flavobacteriaceae; genus Flavobacterium. Next base: position 1,092 of record JBOFUD010000316.1, on the reverse strand, counting down.
AAAAAGTATGTAGTTTTGAAAAAAACTATGCCTAATGAAAAAAATTGCAGCCCTTTTGTTGATGACTTCTTTTTCGATTGTTCAAGCTCAAGGATTATTGAATAAAAGTGAAACCACTTTTACCCGACAAGACAGTCTTAGAGGCGGCATCACCAAAGAACGCGCTTGGTGGGATTTGAAACATTATCACTTAGCGATTAAAGTCAATCCTGCGGATAGCACTATTTCGGGGTCGAATACCATTCGCTACCAAGTACTTCATGAAAATTCAGTGATGCAAATTGATTTGCAAAACCCAATGGCGATTACTAAAGTAACTCAAGAAGGAAAATCTTTGACCTATAAAAGAGAGGGAAATGTTTATTTTATCACGTTAACGGATCCTCAAATAGTGGGAACGACCCACGATATTGTGGTTTTTTATGGAGGAAAGCCCAAAGTAGCAGTCAATCCGCCGTGGGATGGGGGAATAACTTGGAAAACGGATAAGAACGGAAATCCTTTTATTGCTTCTTCTTGTCAAGGATTGGGCGCGAGTGTTTGGTGGCCCAACAAAGATCACATGTATGATGAAGTAGAGGAGGGCATGAAAATTAGTGTAAACGTTCCCGAGAATTTGACGGATGTTTCTAATGGGCGTTTGCAAAATGTACAAAAGGAAAAAGATGGCACCAAAACGTTTCACTGGGTGGTCAAAAATCCAATCAATAATTATGGCGTGAACATTAATATTGGTGATTATGTTTCTTTTTCTGAGAAATTTAAGGGCGAAAAAGGAGACCTAGATTGCACGTTTTATGTATTGCGAGAAAATCTCAAAATAGCCAAAAAACAATTTCAAGAAGTTCCCAAAATGCTAAAGGCTTTTGAGTATTGGTTTGGTCCTTATCCATTTTATGAAGATAGCTACAAATTGGTCGAAGCGCCCTATTTAGGAATGGAACACCAAAGTAGTGTTACGTACGGCAATAAATATCAAAATGGTTATTTGGGACGCGATTTGAGCGGTACGGGTTGGGGACTGAAGTTTGATTTTATCATTGTTCACGAGTCGGGTCACGAGTGGTTTGCCAACAATATCACCTATAAAGA
>JBOFUD010000315.1:0-4624 GCA_051652385.1 Flavobacterium sp. | reverse complement strand
CACTATTGGAATTTGGATTTTAAAGATTGGATTTTTATAACAACCGACTGCGTAGTTCAACTGGATAGAATATCAGATTTCGACTCTGAGGGTTGCAGGTTCGAACCCTGCCGTGGTCACAATTATTGCCCGTTTATAACTTTTTGCAAGGTTTTTAGTTAACAACTAGTTAACCATTTTCAAAAACACTCTTTTATAGGGTGTTTTTTTATACAATTGAATTGATACAATAAATTGCTTTAACAAATTTGAAACACGTCTGAGGTGTTAAATTTTAATTCTTTTGCACTAGCAATATTGGTCTTAATCTATCATAGTTTATGCAAATCTTATTAATATAGTATTCTGTATGCTCTATAATTTCTTTTTTCTTTACAGAAAGCAGTCGTTTTTTAGACCTCCGTATACCGATTAATAAGGACAGATTAAGTTTGAAAAAATGAGATCCAAAGACAATAAAAAGCTATTTTGAAAATGGCGAACCATGCGTTTGGTGTGCTAAAATTGACGCATGATTGAACTTTTCAATCAACCAGGATTGTATCCCACTACTGGAAGGACCTTAAAGCCGATTGCAAAATATAGGATTAATAAGTATTTAAAGCCATAAAATTGAGTGTCATTAATTGACTAATTAACACAAGATTGATAATTAATACGTTTATGTGACAGTAAATAGAGCTATTAATTCATTATTAAACTTGTAATTTAGACATCCACATCATAACTTCGAGTGTGTTTTTTTTAAATCATTAATTTTATGCAAGAAAATCTTCGGTTTAAAAAAAGACATCACGTATTACTTTTGCCCAAGATAACAATGACAAAAACAAACGAAAGTCGTGCACTCAACTTCGCAAAACAAAATAAAATTGGTGCAGTAATTTTGTTGTAGTGGCTTTCAAAAGCCGAATCTGGGCCTACTTAAAAAAGAACGTAATTTATAAATATCAATTGACTTTTTGAATGATATTCGTCAGTGTTTTTCTTTTATTTAAAAGTTACATTTGAGAATATTAAAAAGTTAAGGTTATGAAAAATACAGTTTCAGTTTCAGAAATTATGTCCAAAAATTTGGTTAAGCTTCATTTGTCAGATGAGTTAACTAAAGCCGAAAGTTTGTTTAAGCATCATAAAATTCGTCATATTCCTGTAGTTAAAGGCAGTAAAATTCTGGGTATATTGAGTTATACTGATTTGCTCCGAATTTCTTTTGCAGATGCCATCGATGATGATGAAGAGGTGGTAGATACTACAGTTTATAATATGTTTTCGGTAGAGCAGGTGATGGTAAAAAAAGTCACTACCATTTCTCCAGAAACCACAATAAAGGAAGCTGCCGAAATATTAACAAAAAATGATTTTCATGCTTTGCCTGTTTGTGAAGGAGAATTGCTTGTCGGGATCGTCACTACTACCGACTTGATTCAATATCTTATAGATAATTACTAACGCAACAAGAGACTGTATCATTAAAAATGAGGCAGCCTCTTATGGTTTAGGATAGTTATGTTTTTCTAAAAAGTGGTGATTTTTTTCAAATCAGCAATGGTTTCTGTTGGGTTTTTAGCTTTAAAAACGAAACTACCAGCTACTAAAACATCAGCTCCGGCTTCCACTAATGCGGCGGCATTTTTATTGGTTACCCCGCCATCGATTTCAATGATGGTGTTGGCTCCTTTTTTTATGATCAAATCTTTCAACCTACTTACTTTGTTGTAGGTGTTTTCGATAAAAGATTGTCCTCCGAAACCTGGATTGACACTCATGATACACACCAAATCAATATCATTGATAACGTCTTCAAGTAAATCAATGGAGGTGTGTGGATTAATGGCGACACCAGCGAGCATTCCTTCTGCTTTTATCGCTTGTAAAGTACGGTGAAGGTGATTACAAGCTTCGTAATGTACTGTGAGTACATTTGCACCCAAATCGGCAAAAGTTTTAATGTATCGATCTGGATCCACAATCATTAGGTGCACATCAATTGTTTTGGTGGCATGTTTGGCAATAGCTTCTAATACGGGCATTCCAAACGAAATATTAGGTACAAATACGCCATCCATGATGTCAATGTGAAACCAATCGGCTTGACTAGCGTTGATCATCTCTACATCGCGTTGTAAATTCGCAAAATCGGCGGCAAGAACCGAGGGTGCTATAATTGTGTTTTTGCTCATTGTTGTGTTGTGTTATTTTATTTTGGCAAAGATAATTTTTTTAATGGCATAGTTCCTAAAGAATTTATTCTGAAATCAGGACCAATCGATAGTCATTTTGCTCTTATCATTGTTTGGTTTTTAGAATGAATTTGAGGTTGTTTTAAAAATCAGAAACACTCCCGTGGCCCTTTTAATCGATTAATTTGTATAGATGATTTACTCGGGATGTTCATATACAAAAAATCAAAAATCGTTACTCAAGAATCAGCAATCACGTTCATGATTTTGTTTGCCTTTCAAAAAAAACAAAACTCTGGAAACCCGAGCGAAGCAAACAGACTGGAGTTTTGTTTGCTCTGTAAAAAACAAAACTCCGGTAATCAGCCGGAGTTTTCAATCATCAATCAAAAAACGAACAGTTAATCAGACCGTCGTTACTTTTGAAATTCCAATTTGATACAATTCCAAATTCCAAAAATTATACAATTGGGATTTGGAATTTACTTTTTGGAATTTATCCTAAATAGGTTTTTAGGATTTTACTTCTAGAAGTATGTTTTAATCTGCGAATTGCTTTTTCTTTAATTTGACGCACACGTTCACGGGTTAAGTCAAAAGTTTCTCCAATTTCCTCCAAAGTCATAGGGTGTTGATCTCCCAAACCAAAATATAAACGAACCACATCGGCTTCTCTTGGAGTAAGCGTCTCTAAAGAGCGCTCGATTTCGGTACGCAACGACTCATGAATTAATTCTCTATCTGGGTTTGGAGATTCTCCTGAACGCAAAACGTCATACAGGTTTGAATCTTCTCCCTCGACCAATGGAGCATCCATGGATAAGTGACGACCGGAGTTTTTCATAGACTCTTTTACGTCGTTTACGGTCATGTCTAATTCTTTCGCAATTTCTTCAGCAGAAGGTGGACGCTCGTTAGATTGTTCTAATAACGCATACATTTTGTTGATTTTATTGATAGAACCAATTTTATTTAAAGGCAAACGAACGATACGCGATTGTTCTGCCAAAGCTTGAAGTATCGATTGACGAATCCACCAAACGGCATACGAAATGAATTTGAAACCACGCGTTTCGTCAAAACGTTGTGCTGCTTTGATCAATCCTAAGTTACCTTCGTTGATCAAATCGGGTAAAGTTAATCCTTGATTTTGATATTGTTTAGCCACAGAGACTACGAAACGTAAATTGGCTTTAGTTAATTTCTCTAAGGCTCTTTGATCACCGGCTTTTATTTTTTGAGCTAATTCTACTTCTTCATCGGCGGTAATTAAGTCTACCTTTCCAATTTCTTGTAAGTACTTGTCTAATGATGCAGTTTCACGATTGGTAACCTGCTTGGTGATTTTAAGTTGTCTCATGGTATTTGTCTCCTTATTGTTTAAGTGTACAAATCTTATACGGACAGTGTTTCAGAAAAGTTACATAATCAAGACTTTTTTTTTAAAGTAAATAGAAAACCCCTCTCTTATAATTAAGAAAGGGGTTCGCGGTTGTACTTGTTTCACTCATGAAAAATCATTAGGTGATTGTAGCATGGTGTCAAAGAGATTTTTCAAGGATACAATGTAAAGCGGGAAGCTTACTGCTAAAAAAAGATATTCTTTACGTAGAATTGTTACGTCATCCAATATTTGATATAAGCTTGGCACTAGTATCAATAGGGAAACTAATATGCCAATCCACGGATTTAGTTTGGTGCTTGATATGAATTTTAAAAGTTTCATTTCGTTTGGGTTATAAGCGATAATCTTCATTTGAATTATTTTTTGTTGTGTAAAAGTACAGCTACTCTTGGCTTGTTGGGGATGAATTGTCATGAGTGCTGTTTTTTGTGTCATGAAGGGGTTGGAATTGCTTTAGAACAAAAAAAATCTCCCAGTAGGAGATTTTTACATCATTTTTCTTGAATGACTATGATAGAATTTTCACATTTTTTATGAAATCTTTATAAGTGTCGCTTAAATTGATTTTATGACCACCTTGTATGAGTATTAAATTGTCAGAAAGTATAATTTCTTCAATTTTGTTAGTATTTACTATGTAATTCCGATGGGTTTTGATAAAAACTTTAGGATTCAGGAGTTGGCTAATTTTGGTGAGTGAAATCTGGATTACAAATTTTTCGTATTCGGTGATGATGTTGCAGTATCGTTCCTCGACCTCAATATAGAGAATATCTTTTAAGGCTACTTTTTTTAGAGAATTTTTCTTTTTAATAAATAAATATTCATCACTTACTACTGTATCTTGCTCTTCACTTTGAAAGACTTGAGTTTGCTCATGAAATTTTTCTATCGCCATTTCTATCGCATATAATATTTCAAGTTCGTTAAAAGGTTTCATCAAGAAGCTGAAGGGTTTGGTTAGTTTGGCTCTTTCAAAGATTTGACGGTCTTGCGAGCTGGTCAAAAAAACGAACGGTTTGATAGCATTGGGTAC
>JBOFUD010000314.1:0-2802 GCA_051652385.1 Flavobacterium sp. | reverse complement strand
ACACTTTTTCAGACAGTTCGATGATATTCAATAATTTCTGTGGTTTCAAACGGTGTTCGAAGTCGTTAGCATCCCACAATTGGAAGTTTACGACTGTTTCTTTGCGAACTGTTCCGCCGCAATCGATAAAATTTTTGGTTACCAATCCTACTTCAGTAACATGGAAATGTTCTGGAACCGAAGTACCGTCTGGTAAGTTGAAATGTACTGTTTCTACCGTTTTAAGGATGCTTTTTACTTGTGATAGTTTCATTTGTATGGTATATTAAATTAACAACATTGGTTTTTACTTTGCTCTAAATGATTGGTAATGTCTTTAAAAAAAAAGTTTATTTTGTCAAAGCCCGATTCATTGATGCAATAACAAATCGTTGCACCTTCGAAGTTTCCTTTGATGAGGCCTGCATTTTTTAGTTCCTTCAAATGTTGCGAAACCGTGGGCTGTGCCAAGGGTAATTCATTGACGATATCTCCGCAAATGCACGTTTTTACTTTCAATAGATATTCAATAATGGCAATACGCGCGGGATGTCCCAGTGCTTTAGCTAAAATTGCGAGTTCATTTTGCTTTTCCGTAAAGCTGTCTGTTTTTGATGCACCCATTGGTTTATATTTATATTGCAATATTACGATATGTTTTTAATGTACTGGTCTTTTTTTTGTTAATTTTTTTTGTCACCAAAATATTTTTTACTTTGTAATTTTGAGTTTTATTTCGATAATTAAATAATGATTTTAGTATCTTGAATAAGATTAAGTGTAAAGTTTCACAACATTATTGATGGCATTTCTTCCCCTTCGGGGTTTTCTTTGGAGGCGTAGCCGGAAAAGAAAACCCCGAAGGGGAAAGATAAAAAAGTTGTTTATTTTTGTTTTACCACAAACACTAATAATTATGCAACAAGTCTATCATTCCAATGCCATAACGAATTTAAACATTCGTTATCAATTACAAAACAATTCTGGAAGTAATTCCGAATTAGCTTCGAAATTTGACATTTCAGAACAAACTGTTTCAAAATGGAAACATCGAGATTTCCTCCAAGATTCTTCTTGTAAACCCTTGAATATTCAATACTCTTTGACCGATTTGGAGAAAGCTTTGGCAATAAGTTTGAGAACTTCCTCTTGGGTTTCTATCAATTTATGCAATTCAACGCAGATTTTTCTCAAGTACAATCGTTGATTTTGAAGTGAAAACTATTTGTAGTTTTTAAAAGGTAATTTTTTGCTTAAATTATTCTTTTTCAACTGTTTTGAGAAATTTTAAAAATCAAACAAGATGTGGTATCTTTCAGCCAAAACTATTTTGTATTTTTCTTTGTACTCTTGAGAGAGAAAGGAATGGTCAACCCATTCGAGGGCAATAGGTTTGTTTTTTTGGAAGCGTTTGGCTATGCCTTTCAATTGCTTTTGGTTTAGTCCTAAACCAATTCCCAATCTTTCGAAATGTTCCCATTTGAGTTTTTTCTTTTTTCCTTCTAAGGTAAGGGCTAACTCTTCGGTGTCGTCTGGGTTGACAATGGCTACATTTAGTAAATCGTAGGCAGGAGATAGTGTCCAAGTATCCTTGGAATAGATCATGGAAAAGTTTTTCAAATGCATGTCGTTGTTTCCGGTCAGGAAACTGAAAATCCCCAATTCTAGAAAGTACAATTTGTCGAGCAGGGTGTTATCGGAATACTCGTGTAATGCTTTACCAATTTTTTCCATCGAGCTTTTGTATTTATCGAAAGCTTCGGTGATTTGAAACATATCAAGCATGTGGATTTTCTCTCCTGTATCCGTTCTGTCGATGCGCTTAGTGATATAGGACAGTTCGCCTGATTGCAATCGGATCAAGCTTGATTTTACCGTGTTGATGCCAAAAGCTTCGGCGATGCGCATGGTTACATGTTCGTTTTCGGGCATTTCAGAGAAGTGGTCTGAGGGCGGTTTGAAAATGTAATTTCCTCCCAAAGCACCTACTACGGTTAGTCGGCCTTTATTGCCATCATTTATGGTGTCGCTTACAATGGATAAGGATAATTTGGGTTGCACTCCCGGAACGGCCACACTTCTCTCTACCACATTTTTGGCCAGCTCCGCCATTTGTTTTAGCGAATGTTCAAAGACCGGTTGTTGCTCGGTACCAAAAAAAGCGACGCTGCATTGCTCGTGAAAATCACCAACGGTAGTATCGTTCAATGACAGGTAACAATATAGGCATTTCTTACTCATTATCGTTGGGTATTGGTTGTACACTAACCGCTCCAATACAATTTTGGCAACAAGCCAACAGTAGCCCCATGCGGTCGTTTGGGTTGATTTTCCAGTTTTTGGAAGCAATGTCCAATAGCCAGCCTTCGGGGATTAGTCCTTCAAAAAAAGGGAATAACCGTTTTTCACTATACGTTTTGACGCTGACAGGCATCGTTAGCGAGAGGCATTCTTTAGGGTGCTCTTGTACATACTTTTCCTCGTATTGGAAGGTGTATTCCCCTTCGTTGGTTTCAGTGAGTATTCCGGCTAGGTATTCTTTGTAATATATGGCTGCTTTTCTCATACTCCTTGTGCTTCATTTTTTGATAATTCTCTTGCGTTAACTGGAGCTAAGGTATGCCCAAACATCTTGAGTACTTGATTCACTTTTTCCAAATTCAGGTTTTCTTTACCCTGTTCTATTTTTCGAATCACGGTTAGTGCCACTCCAGCGCGCTCGGCAAAGGCTTCCTGCGTTAGTTTTACCTCGTTTCTTTTCTCTTTTACAAAATTAGCCAGTGTGTTCATGATTATATGCTTTTGCATTGATTATAAACAAAT